>JBPPMI010000353.1:0-2620 GCA_051305975.1 Solirubrobacterales bacterium | reverse complement strand
ATCTCGATCAAGAAGCACCTCAAGACCACCAACAAGCGCTACCTGTACCTCTCGGGCTGGATGGTTGCCGCGTTGCGTTCGGAGTTCGGACCGCTCCCCGACCAGTCCATGCACGAGAAGACGGCAGTGCCTGCCCTCATCGAGGAGCTCTACACCTTCCTCCGCCAGGCCGACGCCCGTGAGCTCGACCTGCTCTTCATGCAGCTGGATGCCGCGCGTGACGCTGGTGACGAGACCTCGATCGAGCTCATCCAGGCGCAGATCGACAACTACGAGACCCACGTCGTGCCGATCATCGCCGACATCGACGCCGGCTTCGGTAACCCGGAGGCCACGTACCTGCTCGCCAAGAAGATGATCGAGGCTGGTGCCTGCGCCCTCCAGATCGAGAACCAGGTTTCAGACGAGAAGCAGTGTGGCCACCAGGACGGCAAGGTCACGGTCCCCCACGAGGACTTCATCGCCAAGATCAACGCGGTGCGCTACGCGTTCCTCGAGCTCGGCATCGATAACGGCGTGATCGTCTCGCGCACCGACTCGCTCGGCGCCGGCCTCACGCAGAAGCTCGCGGTCAGCCACACGCCCGGCGACCTCGGCGACCAGTACAACTCGTTCCTCGATGTCGAAGAGATCCCCGAGTCGGGGCTCAGCGACGGCGACGTCGTCATCAAGCGCGATGGCAAGCTCGTGCGCCCGAAGCGCCTGCCCAGCAACCTCTTCCAGTTCCGCGAGGGAACCGGTGAGGCGCGCTGCGTGCTCGACAGCATCACGTCGCTGCAGAACGGTGCCGACCTGCTGTGGATCGAGACTGAGAAGCCGCACATCGGCCAGATCGGCGGAATGATGAGCGAGGTGCGCAAGGTCATCCCGAACGCCAAGCTGGTCTACAACAACAGCCCATCGTTCAACTGGACCGCCAGCTTCCGCCAGCAGACCTACGACGCCTTCGTCGAGCAGGGCAAGGACGTCTCGGCCTACGACCACAGCAAGCTCATGAGCGTCGAGTACGACGACACTGAGTTGGGGCAGGTCGCCGACGAGCAGATCCGCACGTTCCAGCGCGACAGCTCGGTTCAGGCCGGTATCTTCCACCACCTGATCACGCTGCCCACGTATCACACGGCTGCACTGTCGACGGATGACCTGGCCAAGGGCTACTTCGCCGACCAGGGCATGCTCGCCTACGTCAAGGGCGTGCAGCGCCGCGAGATCCGCGAAGGAATCGCCACGGTGAAGCACCAGAACATGGCCGGATCCGACATCGGTGACAACCACAAGGAGTACTTCGCCGGCGACTCGGCACTCAAGGCCGGTGGCAAGAACAACACGATGAACCAGTTCTAGGACTCGTACTTCTGTACTGAGGATGCCGGTCTCCCCCCAGGGGAGGCCGACATCGCTGTGTTCATGTGTCGGCACCAGTTGGCTGAAGCAAGGTGCCAGGCGACCGGACAGTAAGGGATTCGGGGAGGTCAAGCGCACAGCGTGGCTGTTCTCAAGCGACCGGCTGCTGACCTCGAAGCCGTGGCCGGGGTCATCCACACCTTCTTCGAGAAGGGTTTCATCAAGGCCGGGGTGATCGGCTTCGCCGACCTGGTCGAGACCGGTTCGATCACCGAGCCCGTGCCCTGGTGACGCCCGTTTCCTGGCTATCATTTGCACTGCCATTACCCAGTCGATGTCTGATCCCGGAGGACACATGCGATCGCCACAAACAGCTCTCGCAGTTCGACTGACCATCCTGGCCGTCGCTTCGCTCAGTCTTTCCGCATGCTCACCCGGGGTGGGGATTCCCGGCGAGCCACCTGTGAGCGAGGCCTCAGCGTTTCCCGCTCCGGGGGATCCCCGCTACGACCCCTTCGCGAAGGTCGGTTCCAAGAGCGAGCTGACCATTGCCGACATCGATCGACTCGCGGGCTATTTCACCGGGGATGACGTGACCCGTGAGGCGCTCATTGCGGCGCTGTCGCAGGCGACCCAGAACGAGGCGGAGCGGGCGCTTGAGGTCGTTGACAACTACGACGAGTCTGACAACGACGAAGTAACGGTCTTGCTCAACAAGTATGGACTCTCCACCAACGAAGTACCGGTGGACCAGTTGGGCCGCATCGGCGAGAAGAACGACCTCACCGTGCAGGAGTTCACCGCCGTGCGGTTGGATTTCTACCCTGAGATTCCGTATGACGACATCCGTGACGCCCTGGCCGAGTTCACCCAGGACGAGATCGATATTGCACGAGACGTCCTGGGTGGCACTGCTTCACGCAGGGTTCTGGACAATCTCATGCGCAGCCATGGCATCCTCCTGAGGCTTTGATCCAGCGCGTATCTCTACTGGCAGACCCAGGATCGCAAGGTTCTGCGGCGCATCAATTCACTGCTGAAGGACATCGATCGCAACGGCAACGAGGGCATCGGCAAACCCGAAGCGCTGAAGCACGGATTCCATGGCTATTGGTCCCGACGAATCACTGACGAGCACCGGCTGATCTACCGGATCGATAAAGACGGCATACGCATCGCTCAGTCCCGCTACCACTACGAGTGAGCGCCCGATCAGTTTTCGAGAAGCGTGAGCACCAGGCGCGCACTAACGTGTGGTGAACCGCAGCGAGACCAG
>JBPPMI010000352.1:0-2496 GCA_051305975.1 Solirubrobacterales bacterium | reverse complement strand
CTCCTGGTGCGTCCAGTAGCTCGGACGCTGAGACACGGAAAGGAAGGTGATCGATAGGCACACAACCGAGCGACAAGCTCACGACAACCAGCCGGTGCGAGTCCGGTCCGGGGTAGATGCCAGGGTCCCCGGTAGCACGGCTCCCGGCGTCGGGGGAGATCCCGCCGTCGAAGCGGAGCGACGAAGTCCCTGCAAGGGGGCGAGCAACTGGCCGGTCTGCAACATGAAGTGAAACCTGCAGCGTCGTCACTGGAACCCTCGCCGTGTGGCGGGGACAAGGAGGAGCCGAGCCTGTCAAGAGAAGGCGAAGGCCACGGACGGCACCAGAGAACCTGGAGCGGGTGCCCAAGAACCTCCCGGCGTATGGGGTGTTGAACGGTCAGAAGGTTGCCGTGGGAACTGGAGAGAGCCGTCTCGGCCCCGGGCATGCGGCCCGGGAAGCGATGCCCCGCCTATAACCGGTGACCCCGGGAAGTGGCAGGCGGCCGAGCGGCAGTCGGAGGGGGTCGTAGTAGTGACGACGGCCGGGACAACATAACCCGGTCCGAGCGAAGGGCCCCTGCTTCATCGATGCACGACGACTACGAGGAAGGGGACTGGCCAGTGCCCGAACAGGGTCTAGATCAGCCAGCCGAACCGGACGGCCCGCAGGGTGATAGTGCCCCGTTACGGGCTAGGTCCATCAGACGGGCCGAAGGGTTGAGTGGCCCCCAAGCCTTGCAGCGCGTGCTCTACCGCAGTGCCAAGCAGGACCGGAAGCGTCGGTTCCACGCCGTGTATCACCACGTCCACCGCATGGACATCTTGTGGCAGGCGTGGGCCGATGTCGCTGCCAACCGGGGCGCCCCTGGCGTCGATGGGTTGACCATCGACGCTGTGGAGGAGTCCGGCGTTGGTGTCTTCCTCGAAGAGCTCGCTTCGGCGTTGCAGGCCAAGACGTATCGGCCTGTCCCGCTGCGGCGGGTGCACATCCCCAAGGCCGGGCAGCCGGGCAAGACTCGCCCGCTCGGCATCCCTTGTCTTCGCGACAGGCTCGCGATGGCGGCGGCGAAGATCGTTCTCGAACCGGTGTTTGAGGCCGACTTCTTGCCGTGCAGCTTCGGGTTCCGTCCGAAGCGTTCGGCCCTGATGGCGAATGAGGTCATCCGGGCTGAGGCCAACAAGGGGGCCGATTGGGTGCTTGACGGTGACGTCTCGGATTGTTTCGGCTCGATCGATCACGACGCTCTGATGTCGCTCGTGGAGCGGCGGGTGTCGGATCGGGAGATGCTGAAGCTGATCCGGGCGTGGCTCCGGACGGGAGTGTTGGAAGACGGGGTGGTCACCGCCACAACGGCGGGGACCCCTCAGGGTTCACCGATCTCGCCTCTGCTCGCCAATGTCGCTCTCCACCGCCTCGATGAGGAGTGGTCGGCGCACGGCAGCGAGTTGGGGGTGCTGGTGCGTTTCGCTGATGACTTCGTCGTCTTGTGCCGATCCCGTCGGCGGGCCGAGAAGGCCCTCGCACGGGTGACGGCGATCATGGCCACGCTCGGGCTGCGTCTGCACCCCGACAAGACCAAGATCGTCTGCCTCACTCGGGGCGGGCAGGGCTTCGACTTCCTCGGCTTTCACCATCACAAGGTGGAGTCGAGGAAGTGGCGGGGTCGCTACTACTTGCGGCGGTGGCCGTCACCACGGGCCATGGGCTCCATTCGAGCCAAGGTCCGGGACGTCACCGACCGTCGCCATGTCGGGTTGTCGATCGAATGGGTGGTCCAGCGGCTGAACCAGGCCCTACGGGGCTGGTCAGGGTACTTCCGCTGGGGTCACTCCGAGGCCAAATTCGCGGCCGTCGACAGCTACGTGCATGAGCGACTGGCCCTGTTCGCCAGCAAGAAGTACGGCGTCTCCGGGCGCAACTGGGCCCGCCGCTTCACCGTGGCGTGGTGCCGGGACCTCGGGGTGTATCGCCTGGCGGGAACGGTGCGCTACGTGACTGCGCATGCCTGAGGTGAACGATGTCGGGAAGCCGTGTGCGGGAGAACCGCATGCACGGTTTGACAGGGGGCCGCTGGCGAAGCGGTGACCGGCGTGGCCGAGGATGGACGAGAAGCCTCAGGGTCAGCGTCACTCACCCGCCTGAGCCGAACAGCCAGCGGCCTACCTCACACATAGCGCGCTGAAAGCCCTTGCAGGACAAGGACCATCCACCACTCGCGGCCGGTTCCGTACGATAATAGATGGAATGGCTGAACGCATGCGGGTGGGGTGCTGAGATGGCGGCGGTGGCGACACTTCGGAACGGCCCTCCTCTGGATCTAGCGCCGGCCGGTTCGGTGCTGGTGGCTCCGGGCGTGTGGTTGTGCGAGGAGGACGGGCACGGTTCGGTGTTCGTGTGGGGGATGGCGGTGTCGGTGTGGGACGCGACCGACATCGTGGGCCGTCGACTGGCCGCGGTGCAGCTGGTGGAGACCCGCTCGGCCGGCCACGCTGAGGTGGCGGCCGGCTTCGGGG
>JBPPMI010000351.1:0-2536 GCA_051305975.1 Solirubrobacterales bacterium | reverse complement strand
CCTCGACCAGAAGCTGGCTCCGTCCGGCACCCCCGAGGACGCCGCCGCGATCAAGGGCACCAAGGATTCCGTCCTGAACACCCTCGAGCAGGGCGTCGACGATCCCACCGTCCCGGGACGCATGCCCGCCGGCATCGTCACCGGACCGGTAGCCGAAGAAATCGCCGAGTTCGTCGCAGAGACCGCAGGCCGCGGCTAACTAGCTTCAAGTGGGGCGCGGTACGGGTATTCCTGTCCAGGATGCGATCTCGGCGGATGCTGCCTTCACTCTGAAGAGCTGATTGGCTCAAGGCTTGACGACTAGGCACCTGGACAGGAACACCCGCACCACGCCTTAGTCCGGGGCCACCACTTCGCCTTCTAGGCCGCCCTTGGGTAGCTGACATAGACATGGTCAGCTTGTCGAGACATCCAAGTTGGTTTTACTCCCGTGGCCGAGTCTGTGACTGAGACCAGAAACACCAACTTGGATCCTTATTCAGAACTGTGAAGTCTGAGAGAGGGCAAAAACACAGAGCTTGTTCGAGCTCTGTTTTGCCCGCCATGGCGGTAGACAGACCGTGCGGCAGAGCGAAAAGCCCCTGCTCAGCGGCGTACTTTGACAGTTTGTATGAAATCTAATATGATGCGACTTAGATTTTCACCAACTTGCCATTCAATCAGGAGAAATTTCCATGGGTAAAACAATAGGTATTGACCTCGGTACGACCAATTCGTGTGTGGCCGTACTCGAAGGCGGAGAACCGACGGTTCTCGAAAATTCGGAAGGCGGGCGCACCACGCCGTCCGTCGTCGCGTTCAACGACAAGGACGAACGTCTGGTCGGCACGGTGGCCAAGCGCCAGGCCGTGATGAACCCCGAGAACACGATCTTCTCGATCAAGCGCTTCATGGGTCGCAAAGAGGCCGAAGTGAAAGAAGAGGAGACGATGATCCCGTACAAGGTCGAAGCCGGCCCGAACGGTGACGTCCGTGTTGACGCCCGCGGCAAGCAGTACTCGCCGCCGGAGATCAGCGCGATGATCCTCCAGAAGCTGAAGTCCGACGCGGAGTCCAAGCTCGGCGAGACGGTCGATTCGGCCGTGATCACGGTCCCGGCCTACTTCAACGACGACCAGCGCCAGGCGACCAAGGACGCCGGCAAGATCGCCGGCCTCGACGTCAAGCGCATCATCAACGAGCCGACCGCGGCAGCACTCGCGTACGGCCTCGACAAGGACGCCAAGGAACAGACCATCCTCGTATTCGACCTCGGCGGCGGCACCTTCGACGTGTCGGTCCTCGAAATCGAAGACGGAACCTTCGAAGTGCGGTCCACCGCGGGCGACAACCACCTCGGTGGCGACAACTTCGACAAGGCGATCGTCGAGTGGCTGGTCGCCGAGTTCAAGAAGGACCAGGGAGTCGACCTGGCCGCGGACAAGAACTCGCTCCAGCGCCTCTACGAACAGGCCGAGAAGGCCAAGATCGAACTGTCCTCCGCCCAGGAGACGCAGATCAACATCCCGTTCATCACCGCGGTCGAAGGCCAGCCGAAGCACCTCGACGTCAAGCTGACCCGCTCGAAGCTGGCCGAACTGACCAGCGATCTCATCGATCGTGTCGTCGGTCCGGTCAAGCAGGCCCTCAGTGACGCCGGTGACGCGAAGGTCGACCATGTCGTCCTGGTCGGCGGCATGACCCGGATGCCCTCCGTCCGCGAGAAGGTCACCGAGCTCACCGGCAAGGACCCCCACCAGGGCGTCAACCCGGACGAGGCAGTGGCCATCGGCGCCGCGATCCAGGCCGGAGTGCTGAGCGGTGACGTCAAGGACGTCCTGCTGCTCGACGTCACTCCCCTGACTCTCGGCATCGAGACCAAGGGCGGAGTCATGACCAAGCTCATCGAGCGCAACACGACGATTCCGTCGAAGAAGTCGGAAACGTTCTCGACCGCCGAGGACAACCAGCCCTCGGTCGAGATCCACGTCCTCCAGGGCGAGCGCGAGATGGCCAGCTACAACAAGAGCCTCGGCAAGTTCCAGCTCACCGGCATTCCGCCGGCGCCGCGAGGCATGCCCCAGATCGAAGTCACTTTCGACATCGACGCAAACGGCATCCTCTCGGTCGGAGCCAAGGACCTCGGCACCGGCAAGGAACAGAAGATCGAGATCAAGTCCGGTTCCGGCCTGTCTGACGAAGAGATCCAGAACATGGTCTCGGACGCCGAGTCGCACGCCGACGACGACCGCAAGCAGCGTGAACTGGCCGAGGCCAGGAACATCGCCGAGAACGCCGCCTACCAGTCGGAGAAGCAGCTGACCGACCTGGGCGACAAGGTCGACGAAGCGAGCAAGACGGAGATCGAAGGTGCGATCAAGGACGTGCGCGACTCGCTCGAGTCCGAGGATGCCGAAGAGATCAAGGCGAAGACCGAGACCCTCCAGGCCGCTTTCCACAAGGTCTCCGAGCAGATGTACGAAGCCGCCCAGGCTGAGCAGGCTGCAAACGGAGCCGAAGGCAACGGCGACGGCGCGGACTCTTCAGATGAGGAAGA
>JBPPMI010000350.1:0-2206 GCA_051305975.1 Solirubrobacterales bacterium | reverse complement strand
AGGCGGGCCTGCTCGGCGGCGTCGAGACCCTTGAAGTTCTTGGGCAGTCGCGGCCGGTAGTAGGTCGTCTGGCCGATCCACTTCTCCGGTGCCCCGAGGATGATGTCGTCCGGGGTCAGGTTCTTGGTCGGAATGGCCTCCACCTTGCCGATCCCGTCTTTGACCCCGGCGGCGAACTTGTTGATCGGACGAGCCTGGATCTCCATGTCCACGCCGAACTTCTCTCCCCCCCGTTTGGCGATGTCCTGGAACCGGTCGATCTGCTTCTGGCTGAGGTTGCCGAGCATCGGGGCTTCCTCAAGCGCCTTTGCGCCGGCGCCGGTCAGTCTGGTCGCGTCGGTGACCACCTCCGCCGATTCGGTGGCTACTCCCGCCGCCACCCGGGATTCGTTGAACACCTTCAATCCCTGGACGACCTTGCCGCCGGTGAACTCTTCCAGCCAGCCGACCGCGACTTCGCCCTCGATCCGGCCGAGCAGCTTGCCAAACTGGCGGGCCCCCTCGATCGGGTCGCGCTTCATCGTGTCGTCCCAGTTCAGGATCGCGTTAGAAAGTGCCACGTCCACCTTCTTCAGGACGGCCGATGACTCGTCGTACATCTCGGGCAGGTCGTTCCACGCGGCCTTCCACTCCGACGGCGAGGCGTAGAAGCTGGCCGCGTTGCCCAGCACCCCACCGACTGCGTGTGTCCCCTCGGAAAGGGTGGCACTCATCTCCATCGCCATACGGGCCCGGTTCTCACCCGGAGAGGAGAGCCACTCGTTCCAGTAGGCGAACGGAACCTTGAAGGTCCGGTCCAGCGCCTCGGCGCCAACCTTGTCCATCTCGTCGGAGAGCGCACCGTAGAAAGAATTGAAGACAGCGGTCCGGTTTGCCTTGCCGCGAGTCTTGTTGGGGAAAGCTGCCAGCGCATTGGCGGGCATCCCGACCGCGGCGGCCAACGCGACTTCGCGTCTGGTCGGGTTTCGCATTCTCGCGGGGGTACCCTTGAGCCGCTTCTCAATGATGTTGTTGAGCTCCTTGAAGAGCTGATCCCTCTTGCTGTAGGCCTGATCGGCCAGCTTCAGCAACATGCCGGCGATCATTCCCTGCATCTCCTGGATGTCAGGTGTCTTCAGTCCAGCCTCGATCAGCAGGGCCGCAGAAGTGTCGAACTTGTTGCCTTCCTGATCGGTCCCCCGGACTCTGGTCTGCAGCAGGCCATTGCCCGGTGAGTCGATCGCGTAGGCGAAGACGTGCTCGCTCTTCTGGCCGGGGTTCAGGGCGGTCGGGAAAGTACCGGTGGGCCCGAAGATCCGGGAGAGGGTCGGGGCCGGGCCACCCAGAACCGGAACGTTCCGCAGGACCAGGCCGGGAGCCGGCGGATAAGTGATCGAGCTGACTCTGGTGGTGCCTGACCCACCGAGGTGTTCGACCGTCATTTTCAGGTCGAAGACGTCGTTGGTGCCGACGGTGACCGGCTCGAGCCCGACTTTGAGCGGCTGCTGCGGAGTCAGGAGGAAAGCGCGGGTGGTGCCGCCGATCTGGCCGACTCCGACGATCTGGCCGTCATCATTGATGTCACGGGCGGAGGTCAGGGTCCAGCCACTGCCATCCGGGATCAGGGTATTGAGATCAACGATCGGCTTGCCCGGTTCCCGGATGATCGCACGGGTCTGAGTGCCATTGAAGGAGGACCCGACGATCGTGCCGTCGGGGGCGATCGCGTTGGCCGACGAGTAGCCGCTCAGCGTGTTCGGAGAAGCGATCGGCTGCATCCCGCTGCCCGGATTCCAGACAAACGCACGAATCACTCCAGGTGCGACCTCGGAGTTGCCGACCACGGTCCCGTTTTCATTCAGGTCCAGCGCGTCGGACTGGGTGCCGGTGCTGGCTGGGAGGAGGCCCAGGTCGAGCGGGATGTCGGTCTCGTCCTGCCAGAGGGCGGCATGCGGTCCGAGACTGCCGGCGATCCGTCCGTTGTTGGCGATCTCCCTGGCACTGCCCTCTCCGGTCCCGGGCAGGCGAGTCGCGTCGCCGTTTGGTGCCCAGACGGTGGGGGCCATGACCTGCGGGCCGGCGGCACCCTCGATCGTCGAGGTGCCGACGATGAACCCCGGGTCATTGATCCCGTTGGCGAAGGACTGGTCGTTCGGGTCGACCTCACAGCCTTCAGCGCAGAGCGCCGCGCCGGCGGCTCACATGTTCTGGGCGACCCCGCGGGCCC
>JBPPMI010000349.1:0-2733 GCA_051305975.1 Solirubrobacterales bacterium | reverse complement strand
TCGGCGGCGGGGTGGCGGTACTGGCGCAGCCCGATCAGCCAGGAACCAGCTTCTCCAGCACCGGCGGTGCCACTCCGGGTATGCCGGCGGCGAGCCTGCCGGTGGGTTCGGTGGAACAGGTTGCGGCGAAGGTGGTGCCCAGCGTCGTCAAGCTGGAGACCAACCTGGGCCGGGCCTCCGAGGAGGGCTCGGGCATCATCCTGTCGACCGACGGACTGATCCTCACCAACAATCACGTCGTCGCCACCGACGGTGGACCCGGCGGCCGGGCGCAGACCAAGGTCACCTTCGCCGACGGCCGGACTGCACCGTTCACGGTGGTCGGTAGCGATCCCAGCAGTGACATCGCGGTCGTGCGGGCCGAAGGGGTCTCCGACCTGACACCGATCGCCCTGGGCTCCTCCGGGGACCTGAGGGTCGGCCAGGATGTCGTCGCGATCGGGTCGCCGCTCGGACTCGAGGGCACCGTCACCGTCGGCATCGTCAGCGCGCTGAACCGTCCGGTGGCCGCCGGCGGGAACAGCCGCGACCAGAGCACGGTGCTGGACGCGATCCAGACCGACGCGGCGATCAACCCCGGTAACTCCGGTGGCGCACTGGTCAATATGAAGGGTGAGCTCGTTGGCGTGAACTCGGCCATCGCCACCCTGGGCGGGGACTCCGCGGAATCTCAGAGCGGCTCGATCGGCCTCGGGTTCGCCATCCCGGTGGACCAGGCCAAGCGGATCGCCGATGAGCTCGTGCAGGGCGGTACCGCCTCGCACGCCTCACTGGGTGTTCAGGTCGGAAATGACGCGTCGGTGGACGGCGCCAAGATCGTCGAGGTCACCGAGGGTGGCGCGGCGGCCGCGGCGGGACTGCCCAGCGGTGTGTTGGTGACCAAGGTCGACGGCCGGGTGATCAACAGCGCCGACGCCCTGGTCGCGGCGGTGCGTTCGAAGGCACCCGGTACCAAGGTGACCTTGACCTTTCAGGGGTCCGGCGGAGCCGAGACCCTCGACGTGACCTTGGGGAAGGCCCAGCAGTGACCGTATTGGAACCCTTGTCGAACTCGCTGACGGCGTCCGGATATACGGTGACAGTCATGGAACAACCAGGGGAGTTGGTCGGGCGGGCGCTCGTCGTCGTCGTCGACGATCGGACAGCGCACGGCGAAGAGGATCACAGCGGACCTTTGGTCACCGAACTGCTCGGGGAGAGCGGTTTCCTGGTGGACGGGGTGGTGGTCGTCTCCGCCGATGAGGTGGAGATCCGCAACGCCCTGAACACCGCGGTGATCGGTGGCGTCGACCTGGTGATCTCGGTCGGCGGTACCGGGGTCAGCCCCCGCGACGTGACCCCGGAGGCCACCGTCGAGTTGCTCGACCGGGAGCTGCTGGGCATCGCCGAGGCGCTGCGGGCTTCAGGGCTGTCCGCGGGCATCGTGGACGCCGGCGTATCGCGCGGGCTGGCCGGTATCTCCGGCAGCACGCTGGTGGTGAACATCGCCGGTTCGCGCGCCGCGGTCCGGGACGGGATGGCGACCCTCAACCCGCTCGCCGTTCAGGTGATCGGGCAGCTGTCGAGTCTCGACATCTGAGCCGCGATATGGGTGTCAGGAGTGCAACCATGCAGGTCTGCGCACCCTTTTCCGGCTCTGAAGGTTACGGGCACGTGAACGGACTTCCCGCGGTTGTTGTGACGTTGATCACACAGATCGGTGCATCGTGACGGGGCCTACGCGGCCTTCGAGGGACGTAGTTAACGCGGTCTTCGGCGAGGAAATGCCGCGGACCACCCGGGACGAGCGAGAAGGCGATACCCGCGAAGAAAACTCCGACCGTGACCACTGGCTGCGCGACAACGTACCGCCGCACCACGGCTGAGCAGTGATTTCCCTCTGATCGGCTGGAATCGTTCGGATTCCAGCCGATCTTTTCTTTCTGCCCGGCATGCGAAGCAAACTGAGGCGGGCTAAGTTGTCCCGCTGGTCACGACACTGTGAATACGCCTGTATGGCCATCCCAGCAAACCTTGGAGCGGCTGCTGACCGGGTTCGCGGGCCGCGACCTACGCGTTGCCGGGTGGTGCGCGCACCGTTATGTTCTGCGTGTCAACGATGAGCAATTAGTAAGAGCAACATGTGGAGTTTCTAATTCGCATCACATGGAGGTCTTGCAAGGTGTGAAGTCTCGGCAGGGCCGGGATCCGCATCATCAAACAACGGTTGACAGCACACCAACCGTCGGCACAGCTTAGGGAGAACATGAAGGTATTCAGTCGGGTGCTAATCGCGATGATCGCGGCCATTGCGTCGCTGTTCGTGACCACAGGCACCTCCAACGCGGGTCTGGACAACGAGCTGAGCCTCGTGGATGGCAAGGACCGGACCCTGACCATCCAGCAGTGGGACACCTTCCTCAATGGTGTCTTCCCGCTGGATCGCAACCGCCTGACCCGCGAGTGGTTCCACTCCGGCAAGGCCAAGTACATCGTCTCGGGTCCGGGCGCTGAGGACTTCGAGGGTGTGCTGGAGCTGGGCTACCAGGTCGGCTTCCCGTGGTCGCTGGGCGTCGGCATCAACTTCAGCTACACGACCCCGAACATCGCGTTCGACGGCCAGGACTACGGCACGTTCGATCCGGTAAGCGGCGCTCTCGGCATCGACCTGATCCCGGCCATCGTGACCCCGCCGCTGTTCCCCGGCGCCTCGATCAGCGCTGACCTCGGCAACGGCCCGGGCATCCAGGAAGT
>JBPPMI010000348.1:0-2033 GCA_051305975.1 Solirubrobacterales bacterium | reverse complement strand
ATGACGCCCCGCGAGGACGACCAGTGAGCGTCGTAAACCTCCGGTAGACCCGTGACGTTCGATTCCGGTGAGGACTGTCGGCGGGCCGACCCCGCGGTTCCCCTGCGAGTGAAACCGGCCACGTACAACGTGACCAACCTGGGCGAAGGTGACCTGTCCATTAGCCTGGCGCGCCTCGGCGAACCGCCGGGGCCGGCGATCGGCGCCGTTCTGCCGGCCACTACCGCCGCGCTCGAACTCCCGGGGGGGAAGTATCGGTGACCCCTGGGTGCTCAGTTTCGGCGGCGAGGGACCGGTCGAAGTCTGCACGGGCAACGACTGAGCCGGAGCGGGCCGGGAGACTTGGTACTGGCTTAAGCTGGCAGCGTGGAAGATGGTCCGACGTATGAGACGCCGACAGGCGGACGGGGATGGGAGGCTTTAGTCGGGCTTCTGATGTTGATTTCCGCGGCCCTTTTTTTGACCATCAGGTCGAGGCTCGACTTCATGCTCGACGACTGGGCTTTCGTGATCTCCCGCGCGCCCGGCGACATCGGTGATTACCTGGAACCGCACAACGAGCACATCTCGATCCTGCCGATCGCGATCTACAAATTGTTCCTCGGGATCTTCGGCATGACGTCGGCGATGCCGATGCATTTCGTTTCGGTGGCACTGTTCCTGCTCAGCGTCTGGGT
The DNA here is from genome assembly GCA_051305975.1 of Solirubrobacterales bacterium. GTDB lineage: Bacteria > Actinomycetota > Thermoleophilia > Solirubrobacterales > 70-9 > 67-14. Next base: position 1,356 of record JBPPMI010000348.1, on the reverse strand, counting down.
GCTATTTCTCTACTTGCGGCCCCTGGTCGGTGATCCGGCGGCGGTCGTCGGTTGCGGCCTCGTCCTCTTCCTCGGTACCGCCTGGGAAGACCTGCTCTGGGTATTCCAGCTGGGTTTCTCGATTTCGATCGCCGCCGGTCTCGGGGCGCTCATCATGCTGCGGCGCGAGAATCAGCGAGGGGACCGTGTTGCATGCCTTCTTTTGGTGATCTCAATCATCAGCACTTCGATCGGCATCGCTTTCCTGGCCGGGGCGCTGGTCGAACTGCTGTTCAGACAGAAGGACCGGGTCGCCAGTCTCTGGGTCATCGTCGTGCCCTCCCTGATCTACGCCATCTGGTGGGTCGGCTGGGGCCGGGACGCGCCAAACGGCGTTCGGGTCGAGAACGCACTCGAAACACCCCTTTGGATCTTCAACGCAATGCGGGTGGCGATCGCGGACACCAACGGCACCTTCCGTCTCCCCGGCGAAGGCGGCGACATCCTGACCGGCCTGGTCTGCGTGACCGTACTCGCCGGCCTGGCGTTCTATCTCCATCGTTCGCGCAAGGTTCCGACGGCGTTCCTGGTCGCGGTGGCGTTCGGCTTGGCGTTCTGGGGCCTGGCCGCACTGAATGGCCGCAGCTACGGAGCGGTCCGGTACCAGCTGCCGGGGGTGATCATACTCCTGATGCTTGTCGCCGGTGCGATGGACGGCGCGAGAATCCGGCCGCGGAGAGTGTCTCCGATCGCGGTGGTCGTGCTGATCGGGATCTCATTCAATCTGATCGAGATGCGCGACGGATACCGGGCTTTCCTCCGCCCGCTTTCGGACAAGGGATTTGCTGGTCTTACCGCGCTCGAGATCTCCCGCGGCACAGCGGATCCGGAGTTCGAGGTCGGCATGAACAACGACGGCTCACTGGCGGTCACCGCCAAGGACTACTTCGCCGCCAAGGAGCGCTACGGATCGCCAGCCACCTGGGACCTGAGTGAAATCGGCCGGAAGACCCCGGAGGCGAGGCTGGCGGTCGACCAGGTGCTGATCGGGGCCCTACCGGTCACCGGCAAGCCGCTTCCTGCCGGTCTGGTCGCGTCCTCATGCCGGACTGTCGACGCCGGCCCGGCGGGCTCCGAGCCATCGATCCCGCTGCCAGGCCGGACCTTCACCTTCAAACCGGAGAGTCCGGTCTTCCTGGCGCTCGGGCGTTACGGCGACGGAGTTACCGGTGCGACCTACACCGAAGCGGGCGAAGGGACATTGGTCCAAGTACCAAAGGACCTGTCGGATGAACCCTGGAGGATTGCCTTTCTCGGCACAGGCAGAGTCCGGGTGTGCGACACGATCGGGGAAACGGCCACATGAACCGGCCGGTG
>JBPPMI010000347.1:0-20552 GCA_051305975.1 Solirubrobacterales bacterium | reverse complement strand
GATCTTCGAGCGATAGCCCGGCTCACGGGCGACCCCGACGATCTCGACGAGCTTGTCCGCGATCTCCGGGACCTCGAGTTCGAACAGGCCCTTGATCAGTTCGGGTGAACGCCTCGAAACGACGATGCTCGGGCCCTTGGTCGACTCGGAAACGTCGGTGATCACGGCCTTCACGCGCATGCCGTGGTCGTAGCGCTCGCTGTAGACCTGTTCCGACTTCGGCAGCAGGGCTTCGACCCGCTCGCGCAGCTGGACCAGTGTGTACCGCTTGTCCGACTGCTGGATGAGCCCGGTGATCAGCTCACCGACACGGTCGCGGTACTCGTCGAACATCATCTGACGCTCGGCCTCGCGGATCCGCTGATAGATGACCTGCTTCGCGGTCTGGGCTGCGATCCGTCCGAAGTCGTCGGGGGTGACGTCCCTGGTCTCGATCTGGTCCTCGTACGGGGCCAGCATCTCGGGATCGAGTTCCGGCTCCTCCGGCTCACGCATCTCTCCGGTTTCGGGATCGATGGTGCGTTCCTGTTCGGCGATGGCCTCGGAGAGCAGCTTCTCTTCGAGTTCTGCCGGCAGGATCAGTTCGAACACGCGGAAGTCGCCGGTCTCGTGGTCGAGATCGACCCGCGCGTACTTGGCCGAGCCGGGGCTCTTGCGATAGGCCGAGAGCAGCGCATCGGCCAGGGCGTCCATCAGGGTATCCGCGGAGATTCCCTTTTCCTGTTCAAGGACCTTTACTGCGTCGACGATCTCCTGGGTCACTGATTGGCTCCTTTTGAAGTTTCCGGTGCCAGATGGGCACGCTTGATGTTCCCGTAAGGGAGATTCACGACTGCGTTGTCGTATCCGAGCTTCATTTCCTGTTCGGTGGCTTCGAGGATCGTCCCGGTGAACTTGCTCCGGCCCTCGATCGGCTCCTCGGTCTCGATCTTCGCCCGGCGTCCTTCGAACCGGGAGAAATGTGCCGGCTTGGTCAGGGGACGCTCAGGTCCCGGTGACGAGACTTCCAGGGAATGGTCGATCAGCAGCTCGTTCAAACCCGAGGTGACCTTGCGGCAGATCTCGAGATTGACTCCGTCGGGATGGTCCACGTAGATACGCAGGGCGTCGCCCCCGGACGGTTCGACGGCCAGGAATTCGATGCTCTCATCTACTTCTCTGAGACGTTCTTCTATCTCGATCGGACTTGCTTTCATCTGGTACCTGGGGAGTAATTGAGCCAAAAAAAAGCGGGCAAGGCCCACTTCAAGACGCAACCTGAAAAGAAAAGCTCTCACCAGTATAGCCCGCCGCGTGTCCCGGGCCTACCCCCTCAGACGTCGATCAGGATCGTGACCGGGCCTTCGTTCACGATCTCCACCCGCATGTCGGCACCGAATACACCTTTTTGAGCGCCGAGCCGGTTGCACACGTCTTCGTAGAGCACTCTTGCCTCTTCTCCGGAGGCTGCTTCCTTGAAACCGGGCCGGTTCCCGCTCGATGTGTCGGCGTAGAGGGTGAACTGGCTCACGCAGAGAATCTGTCGGTCGCCGACAGCTTCGTTCATGCGTCCTACGTCATCTTCGAAGATCCTCAGTTTCGAGATCTTGTTCGCCATCCGGTCCGCTTCGGCAGGCCCGTCGTTTCGTCCCACGCCCAATAGCACCAGCATGCCCGCACCGATCCGGGACACCTCATTGCCACCGACCGAGACCGCGGCGGAGCTGACCCGCTGCACCACGGCCTTCATGGGCGGTGAATCGAAACGGCCCTGTCGAGAATTCGGTCGGCGATCACGGTCTTCGCGGCGCGCTCCACCTTCTCGGTGCTGTCCGGAGTGATCAGCGTGACGGCGTTCTCGTCCGAGTCGAAACCGATCCCCTCCTGCGAGATGTCGTTCAGGACGATCAGGTCGAGGCCCTTACGCTCCAGCTTGCCGGTGGCGCGCTTCTCCGCTTCGCCCCCGTGCTCGGCCGCGAATCCGATCACGGTCTGTCCGGGGCGGCGTTTCGCACTGAGCGCGGCAAGGATGTCGTCGGTCGGTTCGAGGTCGAGGCTGAGACCCTCGGTCGCCCTGGTCATCTTCGTCTCGGACCTGACCAGCGGCCTGAAGTCCGCCGGGGCCGCGGCCATGAGGAGGACATCGGCTTCGGGGAAGTGCTTCAGGCAGGCCGCCGACAGTTCGGCCGTGGTCTGGACGTCGATCCGTTCGACACCGCCCGGCGTTGCCAGGGAGACGTTGGCCGCGATCACTGTCACTTCTGCCCCGCGCGCTGCGGCCCGTTCGGCGAGGGCGAATCCCATGCGTCCGCTCGACCGGTTGCCGATGAATCGCACCGGGTCGATCGGCTCGCGGGTACCACCTGCCGTGACCAGGACCTTCAGCCCGCTCAGATCCCGGGTCTCCGTGTCTCCGCCGGCGAGCGACGCCTCAACCCGAGCCAGGAGCTCGGCCGGATCTGGCAAGCGGCCCACCCCGTGCTCGCCTTTCGAGGCGAGACTGCCTTCGTCGGGTTCGATCACGTCGATGCCGCGATCACGCAGCACCGTGAGGTTGGCCTGCGTCGCGGCGTCCTCGTACATGCGGTTGTTCATCGCCGGTGCGACGAGGCGCGGCGCCTCGCAGGCGAGGAATGAAGTGGTGACGATCGAGTCGGCCTGGCCCGATGCCAGTTTGGCGAGGGTGTTGGCCGAGGCCGGAGCGATCAGGTAGACGTCCGCTCCTTCGACGACGGCTAGGTGACCGATCGGGTCGTGTTCCGGGAGGGTCTCCCCCGGGAACGTGCCCCGCATCGGATCGCGCTCGAACTCCGACGTGAGCACGGGCGCTCCGAGGATGCCCTCAAAGGTGTCGGGACCGACGAACTTCCTCGCGGAAGCGGTCATGAGAACCCGGACCGAATTACCCGCGCCGGTGGCAAGACGGACGAACTCGACAGCCTTGTAGGCCGCAATCCCGCCGCTCACTCCAAGCAGGATCTTTGCCATGCGGGTGCCCCTCCCGTAATACGGGTTAGCTGCGGTACTCGTACTTGATCTTGCCCTCGGAGACTTCTTCGAGAGCGAGAGTCAGGGGACCTTTGCCGGGTTCGGCCGGAACCATCGGCGGCGGGTAGTCGCCATAGCCACCTTCCTGAAGGCTCTGGTAGTAGCTGTTGATCTGGCGCGCACGGCGCGCGGCAACTACGACTGCGGCGTAATGAGAGTCAGTGTGCTCGAGAAGGTGGTCTACGCGGGGCTTGATCATTGACCTGATTCTGACAGGTCGCCGGTAACAATGGCCTCGAGTTCATTCGTGGCACGCTCCAGATCGTCATTGATGACCTGGTGGTGGAAGTGTTCCTTGGCCGCCAGCTCACGCTCGGCGACGGCGAGCCGGCCCGCGATCGCGTCGTCTGAATCGGTTCCGCGGCCCGACAGCCTCGCGGCCAGCGTCTCGAACTCGGGTTCCGGAGGAGCGATGAAGACCTGGATCGCCTCGGGCATCGTCCGGCGGATCTGTTCCGCTCCCTGGATCTCGATCTCGAGCAGGACCGGGTGTCCACCTTCGATCCGCCGGTCGACTTCCGAACGCAGCGTCCCGTACTGGTTGTTGCTGTAGGCGGCGTGCTCCAGGAACTCGCCGGCCTCGACCCGCCGGTCGAATTCCCCGTGGGTTAGGAAGTGGTAGGCGATCCCGTCGATCTCACCCGGGCGCGGCGCGCGGGTCGTCGCGGAGATCGAAAGCTGGAGTTCCGGTCGTCGCTTGAGCAGCTGCCCGATCAGGGTTCCTTTGCCGACCCCGGAAGGACCGGTGATGACGAAGACCTTCGCCGGCGCCGGAGGCACTGGCCTAGCGGCGCAGCAGGGTGACTAGTTCGCCGCGCTGCCGTTCGGACAGCCCGCCGATGGTCTTGGCCGGGGAGATGCGGCACTGGTTGAGCACTCGGTTGGCCTTGACCCGTCCGTACTTCGGAACTGCGAGGAGCATGTCGAAGACCTTGGCGGTCATCACATACTCCGGGGGGGAATCGAGCAGGTCGTGGATCGTCTTGCGGCCGGCTTTCAGGTCCCGCTTGAGCTGCGCCCTGGCAGTCCTGATGTCGTTCGCCCGCTTGAGCGCTTCCATCCGCTGATCGAGAGACCTTTCGGGGGCTTCGGGCGTGCTCGGGAGGGTCTTCGGGGACGCGGGCATCAAGGCGGCGAGTATAGCCACACGGTCGCTCAGGGATTGGCGAAAGTGCCCTTTTCGGGCAAATCCACCTCAACCTCAACTCAAGGTTGATGCCTGTGCGTCGGCCAGCGAGGCGAACCCGCGGCGCCCGAGGGCACCTTCGAGACCATTTTTCACGACGATCCCAGCCCGCGGATCACGAAAATTCTCGGTTCCGACGGCTATGACTCTCGCCCCGGCGAGGATGAAATCGAGCGCGGACTCCCCGTCGTCGATGCCGCCCATGCCGATTACCGGTATCGCGACCGCCTGGGAGACGGCCCTGACCTGCGCGAGGGCGACCGGCCGGACCGCCGGACCAGAGAGGCCTCCGGCTCCGGCACCGAGCCAGGCCCTGCCGCGGACCGGATCGATCGCCATCGCCTTGAGTGTGTTGATCAGCGAGATCGCGTCCGCCCCTCCGGCCTCGGCGGCCACTGCGACCTCGTGCGGGTTCGCGACGTTCGGGGTCAGCTTGATGATTATCGGCAGGTCGGTCAGGGGCCGGAGCACCTTCATCAGGGCCTCGGTCTCGACCGGCTGCTCGCCGACGATCAGGCCGGAGTGGACGTTCGGGCAGGACACGTTCAGTTCGATCCCGGCGACCCCCGGCACGACCGACACAGCTTCGACGAGTTCGCTGAACTCTTCGGCGCTGTCGGCCATCACGGAGACGATCAGCGGCACGGGCAGTTCCGTGAACTCGAGCAGGAGGCCGCCCAGGAAATCGTCGAGGCCGGGGTTCGGAAGGCCGATCGAGTTGATCATCCCCGAGGGTGTCTCCCACAGCCGGTGCGGCGGGTTGCCCGCGCGCGGATGCCTGGTGATCGTCTTCGAGACGTAGGCGGCGAACGGGAACTCTTCGATCACAGCATCACCGAACGCCCGCTTGGCTGCGATGGCATCGAACGTGCCGGAACCGTTCAGGACCGGACTCTCGAGCGGTATACCGCAGAGATCGGTCGAGAGATCCATCAGGCTGCTTCGCCGGCCATGGCTGTGGTGATCTCATCGCCGCGCAGAACCGGGCCGTCGACGCAAAGACGGAAGTACCCGCCGCCGGTCTTCGGGACGGCGCAGCCGAAGCAGGCCCCGTAGCCGCAGGCCATCGGCGACTCGAGCGCGAGTTCCACGGGCACCCCGTGTTCGGCGCCGAGCACCCGGACGGCCTCGAGCATCGCCGGAGGGCCACAGGCGTAGATGACCGCTCCGCTCGTATCGTCGCCGGTAAGGATCTGGAGGAGCAGGTCGGTCACGTACCCGCGGTGCCCGGAACTGCCGTCTTCGTAGGCGAGCCGGGTCTCTTCGCAGCCGAAAAGCTCGTCGACCCCGCCGGAATGGGCCTGGTCGCGGAAGCCGAGCAGGGTGCGTGTCGGAACGCCCCGGCTGACCAGGTGCCGCCGCAGTACGGCCATCGGCGCGATGCCGATGCCGCCCCCGACCAGGACCGCGCCGACGGCGTCGGGATTCAGCTTCTTCGGCATCGAGAACGGATTGCCGAACGGACCGGTCAGGCCGCAGGTGTCGCCGCTGCCGAGTTTCGCCATCTGGATGGTCCCCGGGCCGACCTCGTCGATCAGGAACTCGAGGCGGAGGCTGCCCCGGGTGCCGGCCGTTCGCGCCACCGAGATCGCCCTGGGCAGGAACGGGCGGCCGCCGTGCCCTTCTGGCGAACCGGGCGCGGTCAGCATGTAGAACTGGCCGGGAGCGGGCTCCGGACCCTCTTCGTCGATCAGGGTGAAGATGCGGTACCCGCCGGCATCATGGCTCTCGGCGACCCGGCAGTCGCGCCGGTTGAACGGCGCCAGCGGACGCTCAGCCGGCATGGAGCTCCTGAAGCGAGATGACCTCCGAGGGGCCCTGGAGCCGGGCGGCGACGGCCCGGGCGGCGGCCGAGGCGCCGGTCATGGTCGTGATGCAGGGAATGCCGTGACGAACGGCGGCCGAACGGATCTCGGCTCCGTCGACCCGCGCGCCGGAGCCGGTCGGAGTGTTGATCACGAGGTCGCAGGACCGATTTTCGATCAGGTCGACCACGTGGGGTGAACCCTCGGCGATCTTCTTGATCGACTCGACCGGGATTCCCATGCGCGAGATCGCCTGGGCGGTGCCGCCGGTCGCGACCACCTGGAAGCCGAGGTCGTGGAACCGGGTCGCGAGCTGGGTGGCCCCGGCCTTGTCGGTGTCTGTCACAGAGATGAAGACAGTTCCGGACTCGGGCAGGGAAACGCCGGCCGCGGCCTGGGCCTTGCCGAAGGCGGTCGGGAAGTCGGGACCGATGCCGATCACTTCGCCCGTGCTCTTCATCTCCGGGCCGAGCACCGAGTCGGCTCCCTGGAAACGGGAGAACGGCAGGACCGCCTCCTTGACGCTGACGTGGTTGCCCCCACCCTTCGGCAGTTCCTGGTCGGCGAGCTTCTGGCCGAGCATGATGCGAGAAGCGATCTTTGCGAGCGGAGCGCCGACGGCCTTGGAGACGAACGGCACGGTGCGGGACGCGCGCGGATTGGCTTCGATCACGTAGAGCTCGCCTTGCTGAATCGCGAACTGGATGTTGATCAGGCCGATCACGCCGAGGTCCATGGCGATGGCCGCGGTCGCTTTGCGGATCTCCTCGAGCATGTCGTCGCCGATGCTCATAGGCGGCAGGACGCAGGCGGAGTCGCCCGAATGTACTCCGGCCTCTTCGACGTGCTGCATGATTCCGGCGACGAACACCTCGTCGCCGTCGCAGAGCGCATCGACGTCGATCTCGATCGCGTTCTCGAGGAACCGGTCCAGCAGCAGCGGATGCTCGGGCGAAGCCTGGACGTGGGCGGAGAGGTAGGCCTCGAGGTCGGCCTTCGAATAACAGATCTCCATGGCGCGTCCGCCGAGGACGAACGACGGCCGGACCAGCAGCGGGAAACCGACCCGGTCGGCGATCTCGCCGGCTCCTTCGGCCGACAGGGCGGTGCCGTACGGCGGCGGCTTGATGCCGAGCCGGTCGATCAGCGCGCCGAACTTCGCGCGGTCCTCGGCCGCGTCGATCGCCTCCACCGGGGTGCCGAGCAGGTTGATGCCGGCGTCCTTCAGGCCCTGTGCCAGCTTGAGCGGGGTCTGTCCGCCGAACTGGACGATCACGCCTTCCGGTTGTTCGACCTCGCAGACGGCAAGAACGTGCTCGAGGGTCAGCGGTTCGAAGTAGAGGCGGTCGGAGGTGTCGTAGTCGGTCGAGACGGTCTCGGGGTTGCAGTTGATCATCACCGCGTCACGGCCGCACTCGCGAACGGTCATCGCGGCGTGGACGCAGCAGTAGTCGAACTCGATGCCCTGGCCGATCCGGTTGGGACCGGCCCCGAGGATGACCACCGACGGATTCTCGCCACGGCGGACCTCGGACGGTGATCCCGGCTGCTCGTGGGACGAGTAGTAGTACGGCGTGGCCGCCTCGAACTCGGCACCACAGGTGTCGACCGAGTTGTAGATGCGCTCGAGTCCCTCGGTGCCGTCACCGTTCTGCGCCAGGTCGGCCAGCTCGCGCAGGAACCAGTGATCGATGTGCGTGCGCTCGTATACGGCCTCGACCGAAATCCCGCGCTCGAAGGCCGCGAGCACCAGGTCGATCCGGTCGGGGGTCGGCTTGGACATCGCGGCCAGGATCCCGTCATCGGTCTCCGGAACTTCGCAGACCGAGTCGAGTTCGCGAGACTGCATCGCCTTGCTGAAAGACTCGCGGAAGGTCCGGCCGATCGACATGACCTCCCCCACGCTCTGCATGTAGGTGGACAGGCGGTCGTCGGTACCGGGGAACTTCTCGAAGGCGAACCGCGGAATCTTGGTGACCACGTAGTCGATAGTCGGCTCGAAGGACGCGGGCGTGGCCCTGGTGATGTCGTTCGGGATCTCTTCGAGGGCATAACCGACGGCGAGCTTCGCGGCGATCTTGGCGATCGGGAAGCCCGTCGCTTTCGAAGCGAGGGCCGAGGAGCGCGAAACGCGCGGGTTCATCTCGATGACCACTATCTCACCGTCGGCCGGATTGACCGCGAACTGGACGTTCGAGCCGCCGGTCTCGACCCCGACCGCCCGGATCACTTCGATTCCGATGTCCCGGAGCGACTGGTACACGGGGTCGGTCAGCGACTGCGCGGGCGCGACGGTGATCGAATCGCCGGTGTGGACGCCCATCGGGTCGACGTTCTCGATCGAGCAGATGATCACGACGTTGTCGTTCCGGTCACGCATGACCTCGAGTTCGAATTCGCCCCAGCCGATCACCGATTCCTCGACCAGTACCTGGCCGATCGGGCTGGCCGCAATGCCTTCCGAGACGACAGTCTCGAGTTCTTCGCGGGTCTCGGCGATGCCGCCGCCCTGGCCGCCCATGGTGAACGCGGGCCGGATGATTGCCGGAAGCGAAGCGCCGCCCTGGTCGAGTGATTCAAATGCCTCTTCGACGCTCTCGACCGTGATCGACCACGGGATCCGGATTCCGGCTTCGTTCATCACCGTGCGGAAGACCTCCCGGTCCTCGCCGCGGATGATCGCTTCGCGGTTCGCGCCGATCAGCTCGACCCCGTACTTCTCGAGGGTGCCGTCAGCCGACAGGTCCATCGCGAGGTTGAGGGCGGTCTGGCCGCCGAGGGTCGGCAACAGGGCGTCGGGCCGTTCCTTCTCGATGATCGCGGCCACCGGTCCCGGCAGCAGCGGTTCGACGTAAGTGCTCGTCGCGAATTCGGGGTCGGTCATGATCGTCGCCGGGTTCGAGTTGACCAGCACGACCTCGTAGCCCTCTTCGAGCAGCACCTTGCATGCCTGGACCCCGGAGTAGTCGAACTCGGCTGCCTGGCCGATGACGATCGGACCGGATCCGACCAGCATGATCTTCTTGATGTCGTCGCGACGGGGCATCAGGCAGCCTCGCCGGAGCTACGTGCCAGTTCGAGGAAGCGGTCGAAGAGGTGGCGGGAGTCGCGCGGTCCCGGTCCGGCCTCGGGATGGTGCTGGACCGTCATCGCGCTGGCCTCGGGGAGGCGCAGGCCTTCGACCGTCCGGTCGTAGAGATTGATGTGTGAAAGCACGGCCGGGCCGAAGTCGGTGTCCCAGCGGAGGGGCTCATCGACGTCGATAGTCTCGCTCCCCCCGGGGCCGCGCACCGCGAAACCGTGGTTCTGTGAAGTGATCTCGATGACGCCGGTCTCGAGGTCCTTCACCGGATGGTTCGAGCCGCGATGGCCGAACGGAAGCTTGTAGGTCTCGAGGCCGACCGCGCGGCAGAGCAGCTGGTGGCCGAGGCAGATGCCGACCATCGGGCGCTTGCCGACGAGTTCGCGGATCGTCTCGACCACCTGGTCGACGGCGGCCGGGTCGCCGGGACCGTTGGCGAGGAAGATCAGGTCGGGGTCCCTTTCGAGGACGTCTTCGGGCGAAGAGCTGGAAGGCAGCAGCGTCACCCGGCAGCCCCGTTCGACCAGCTGCTCGACGATGCTCGACTTGATGCCCGTGTCGATCGCGACCACGTGGGGGCCGGCGCCCGCAACCTCGACCGGCTCGGGCGGGCTCACCGTGCTGGCGTAGTCGGATCCGGCCATCCGGGGTTCGGACTCGATCCGTGACGCGGCCTCTGTCGCGTCGACGGTGGCCGGGAAGATGCCTCCCCGCATCGCGCCCTTGTCGCGGATGTGCCGGACCAGGGCCCGGGTGTTGATCCCCGTGATGGCCCAGACGCCGTTCGCTTCGAGCCAGTCGAGCCAGCCACCTTCGGCGGACGCCGCGTCGTCGCCGTTCCGGGCCTCGCGCATGATCACTCCGCGTGCATGCGGTTTTGAGGACTCCATCGCGGCTGGAGAAACCCCGTAGTTCCCGATCATCGTGTAGGTGAAGGTGATGATCTGGCCGGCGTAGGACGGGTCGGTGACTGCCTCCTGGTAGCCGGTCATGGCGGTGTTGAAGACCACTTCACCCACCCCGCCCTCGAGCGATCCGCAGATGCTGCCCTCGAAACGGGTTCCGTCCTCGAGCAGGACGTAACCGGGGCTGAAGTCCGTCATGCGACACCCATGCTGAAACGCGGCAGCCGGTAGGCGACCTGTCCGTTGGCGAGAGTCATCAGGACGCGGCCACTCAGGGTTTCGTCCTCGCACCATGAGTTGTGCGAGCGGCTCTCGTATCCGTCCTCACCGACTATCCATTCCGCCTCGAGATCGACCAGGCAGAGGTTGGCGGTCGAGCCGGCTTTGAGTTCAAACGGCTTGATGTCGAACGGGATGCCACCGCAGCCGAGCTTCTCGATCAGAAGCCCGAGCGTGATCGTGCCCGGCTTCACCAGCTTCGTGTAGACGGACGAGAAAGCGGTCTCGAGCCCGGTGACCCCCATCATCGCCGCCTCGTACGGCACCTCCTTTTCGTGCTTGGCGTGTGGGGCATGATCGGTCGCGATGCAGTCGATGGTGCCGTCGACCAGCGCCGCGATCAGCGCCTGCCGGTCGGCCTCGGTGCGGAGCGGCGGGTTCATCTTGTGACGGTTCGGATCGAGGCTGCGCACCACTTCGTCGGTCAGACAGAGGTGGTGAGGGGTGACCTCGCAGGTGATGTCGACCCCGGCGGCCTTCGCCTGCCGGACCGCTTCGATCGATTCGACCGCCGAGAGGTGCTGGACCTGAATCTGGCCGCCTTCGTATCCTGCGATCGCCGCGTCGCGGGTGATCATCACCGACTCCGTGATCGAAGGCACCCCGCGCAAGCCCAGGTTCAGGGAAACCTCGCCTTCGTGCATGACACCGCCTGCCGAGAGGTCGGGATCCTCCTCATGCAGGGCGATCCGGCCGCCGCACATGCGCTGGTACTGGAGCGCACGGCGCATGATGCCCGGGTTGGTGATGGGCAGTCCGTCGTCGGTGAAACCGACCGCACCGGCCTCCCTCAGTTCGGCCATGTCGGTCAATTCCTTGCCGGCCATGTCCCGGGTGACCGTGGCCATGAAGCCGATCGGCACCGAAGCCTCGGTCTCGGCCTGGTGCCTGAGCGCGCTCACGTCGGCCGGGCTCGACACCGGCGGCGAGGTGTTCGCCATCGCCAGGACTCCGGCGTAACCTCCGGCGGCGGCCGAGCGGGTGCCGGTTTCGATGTCTTCCTTGTGCTCCTGGCCGGGAGTCCTCAGGTGGACGTGCGGATCGAAGAAGGCCGGGAACACGTGGAGGCCTTCTGCTTCGACCACTTCGACGCCTTCGCCCGCCTCGAGAGACCCGGAATCGGCGATCTCGGCGATCTCTCCGCCGGTCACGAGGACGTCGAACTCGCCATCGAGACCGCTTCCGGGATCGAGGACCGAGGCCTGGCGGATCAGGAGAGACGCCTCGGGCCCCGGACGCTGGACCAGCGGTTCGGGCAGGAGCTCGACGACTTCTTCAGGTCCCCGGTTCATGCGGGCTCCACGATCGGGACGGGACCGTCTGCGGGCTGTTCAGCCGCGGAATCGCCGCTGTTCAGATTGTCGTAGAGGATTGCCATGCGCACGGCCAGCCCGGAAGCCACCTGTTCGGCGATCAGCGAGCGGTCGGAGTCGATGACGTCGCTGCCGATCTCCACGCCGCGGTTCACCGGGCCCGGGTGCATGACCAGCTGACGGGGGCCGAGCCGCCGCTCGTTCACCTGGAAGAGCCGCGCGTACTCACGGAGCGAAGGGACGAAGTTCTCACCCATGCGCTCGCGCTGCATACGCAACAGGTAGACCACGTCCGCTTCTTCGAGATCGTCGAGGGAGTGCCTGACCTCGCAGCCGGTGGTCTCGATCCCGCGCGGGATGAGGGTCGGCGGGCCGCAGACGGTCACCGAGGCACCCATCAGCTGAAAAGCGGTGATGTTCGAGCGTGCCACCCGGCTGTGGAGCACATCGCCGACTATCCAGATCTTCCTGCCTTCGAGCGAACCCAGGCGTTGCTGGAGCGTGAAGACGTCGAGCAGGGCCTGGCTCGGATGCTGGTGCATGCCGTCGCCGGCGTTGATCACGGAAGCGTCCACCCACTTGGTGAGCATCTGCGCCGCGCCGGCGTACGGGTGCCGGATGACGATAGCCGCCGGGTCGTAGGCGTAGAGGGTTTCGACCGTATCCTTCAGCGATTCACCCTTGTCGACGGCCGAGCCGCTCGCCTTGACCGACACCACGTCGGCCGAAAGGCGCTTGGCCGCCAGCTCGAACGAAGACGAGGTCCTGGTGCTCGATTCGTAGAACAGCGTGACCACAGTCTGACCGCGGAGTGCCGGGACCTTCTTGATGTCACGGCGTGTGACTTCGGCGAAGGAATCGGCGCGGGCAAGCAGGGTTTCGACCTGGTCCCGGTCGAGGTCGTCCATCGAGAGCAGGTGTTTCATCAGACGGCCTCCACCGCGCTGAGGATGGAAACGCCGTCGGCGCCGTCGGTCTCGGTCAGCTGGACCGACACCCGTTCGCCCCGGGCGGTCGGCAGGTTCTTGCCGACGTAGTCGGGGCGGATCGGCAGCTCGCGGTGGCCGCGGTCGCAGAGCACTGCCAGCTGGATCCGGGCCGGGCGGCCGTAGTCGAACAGGGCGTCGATGCCGGCCCGCACGGTGCGGCCGGTGAACAGGACGTCGTCGACCAGGACGATCGTCCGGTCTTCCAGCGGGAAGTCGAGCCGGGACGCATGGACCACCGGCTGGCGGTCCGAAGTCCGTGCTTTGAGGTCGTCGCGGTAGAAGGAGATATCGATCTCGCCGAGTGGCACCTCGACCCCGGTGAGCTCCGCGAGCAATCCGTGGAGGCGGGCGGCGATTACGGCGCCACGAGTGTGAATTCCGACCACGGCGATTTCAGCCATGTCGGGATTCTTCTCGACAATCTCATGGGCGATGCGGCGCAAAGTGCGCTCGACATCGTCGTCATCCAGCACTACCTTCTCGTTCACTGCGACCCTTCTTGGTCTCTCAGGACCGGTTTAAAGGAACTCAGCGACCTTATCAGGGGCTGTGGCGCTTGCCGGTCTCCCCGGGGTCTTCTTCCCGCAAATTAGGGGTTTCGGCGTTCTTCTTGGCCCCCTGGTGGACCAGTCTCGGGCCGCCCTTCTCTTCGTACGGGAGCTCGATCTGGTCGAAGTCCCGGGGTGCGACCACGTTCTCGAAGTTGACTTCGGCTTCTTCGAGCGACGCCTTCACGTGGTACCTGGACGAGATGTGGACGAGCGCGAGCATCTTCACGTTGGCGGCCGCGGCCACTTCGGCGGCTTCGGCAGAAGTCGAATGGCCTGTTTCAACCGCACGATCGTGGTCATCGTTCATGAAGCTCGAATCATGGATCAGCAGGTCGGCGTCGGCGGCCGCACTGATCGTCGCCTGGCAGGGACTCGTGTCACCGGTGACCACGATTGCGCGTCCCGGCCGGTCCGGGCCGACCACTTGATCGGGTGTCACGGGACCATCGGCGCCGTCGACCGTCTCGCCCCGCTGGAGCGCGCCCAGCGCCGGGCCGAACTCCACGCCGAGCCCCTTCGCCTTCTCCGGGTCGAGTTCGCCGGGACGGTCGTCCTCGAGCAGGGCGTACCCGAGCGCCCGGGTCCGGTGCTCCACCGGGAAGGCCTCGATCTCGTACTTCGAATGCGGCACGATGTCGCCCGGCTGGAGTTCTTCGGCCTCCAGGTGGTACCCGAGCCGGCCGATCAGCGGGGAGAAGTCCTTGAGCAGCCGATGGAGTCCCGCGGGGCCGAAGACCCGGATCGGTTCCGATCGGTCGTTCAGGTCGTAGGTCTTGAGCAGACCCGGAAGTCCGAGGAAGTGATCGAGGTGGAAGTGGGTGAGATAGATCTCGTCGACCTGCACCAGACCGGTCGAGCAACGCAACTGGCGCTGGGTACCCTCGCCGCAGTCGAACATGAGCCGTTCGCCTCCGCGGGTGACGAGCACGCTGGCGGTGCCACGGAGCGCGGTCGGCACGGGGCCACCGGTTCCCATGAAGGCGACGGAGAGATCCATGTCAGCAGCGTAAATGGATCGCGAATACACTGCCCGCTTGCGCGCCCGTAGCTCAGCTGGATAGAGCGCCTGCCTCCGGAGCAGGAGGTCGCAGGTTCGAATCCTGCCGGGCGCACTCCGCCCTTACCGACCTGGACACCTTCTCGACCAGGACGTGAGACTCGAAAGGGCGACCGCTCTCGCGATCGCCCTCCGAACGTCTCGATGAATCAGATCTCTTCGGTTTCCCGGAGTTCACGCTTGAGTTCCTGCGCACCGACGACACACCGGCTGAACGGAGTGCCCTTTTCGCCCTTGACGTGCTTCTTGCTGAGGTCCTTGCAGACCTTGCGCGGCGCGGCGTTTCCGCCTTCGGACACGGTCTTCGCGACCTGAGCCATCGCCTTGACACAGGTCGAGAACGCCGTGCCCTTGACGCCCTTGACGTGCTTCTTGCTCTGGCCCTGGCAGTACTTGCCGTAAGCCTTGGCCTTGGCTGCCTTGCCGGCCGGCGGTCCGGCGGGCTTGTCGCTGGGCTGGGAAGCCACAGCCGGGGCGGCCGTGAAGGCGAGAGCTCCGGCGATCATCGCTGCGGTTGCAATCCGTCTCATGAAGTTTACTCCTTGTGGTCTGGAATATCACGAGGCCGAAGCCTCTGTAAGCCAAACGGAGTGCGGAACCGGAAGTAAGTCCCTATTTGCTCTTTTTTCCGGAAGTCGAAGGCACGGCGGCATTTTCGGTAGCCGGAGCAGCCTCCGACTTCCCAGGATTCGCTGGAGGTCCACCCTGCGCCTGCGCCTCTTCAGCCCTCTGTTGCCCCTGCGCCGCAGCCTCGGGAAGCTGGGCCGGCTTGGTCCCGGTTCCAGGGGACGGCACAGCACCGTTGCCTTTCGAGCCGCCGTTTCCGCCCGGAGCGTTCTCCGAGTTGCCGGGTCCGTCGTCGGCCACGCCTGCCGGGACCGCCCCGCCGACACCGGGCTTCTGGCCCTCACCGGGCGAACCGTTCCGGCCTTGCCCGCCGGCTGCTTCGTTGCCGGGTCGGCTTCCGTCCTGCCGCGCCCCGAGCCTGATCGATTGCTTGTCCTGGCCGGCAAGACCGGCTGGCGCAGGTCCACCGGCGCCCGCGACCGGGTCAGCCAGGGCCGCCGGCAAACGGGATTCGGATGTCCTGTCGCGATCATTTGCGTTCCGGTTCTTCTCGACCACACCGACGGCGCCGGCTCCGACGGTGGCGGTTACCGCGACCACGGCGGCAGTCTTCGCGGCGGAACCGCCCAGGGCGGCCTTCAATCCGGCCAGACCGGCAATCCCGGCTCCTCCCCCTCCGCCCGGACCGTTGATCATGCCGATCACCGCAGCCACGACCGCGACGGGGACAGGCGGCATGAGGGCCTTGAAGTCCCGGCCACGCGTGTCGATTCCCCGCTTGAAGTCCTGGCAGGAAGTGCAGCTCCGGAGATGGGCCCGGACGACCCGGCCGCGGAGGACCCTGCCGTCCTGCCCGGAAATCGCCTGGCGCACGGATTCACATTCCATGTCTCGACCCTTCGCGGCGTCCTGAAGCGAGACCCGCGCCTCGTACACGACCTGTTTCGCCGCGGACGGTGAAGTTTCGAAGGCCCCGGCGATCTCCGCGAAGCTCAACCCGTTCAGCTCCCGCATGACCAGGGCGCTCCGCTGCTTCTCTGGAAGATGCTCCAGGTCGTCCAGCAGTTCCCGGAGCCGCTCGCGACCCGCCAGCTCGGCGTCCAGACCGAGCGTGGCGGCCGGGTCCCTTTCCATGATGTCGTCGGTCTGCCGTCGCGACCGGATCAGGTCGATGCATTCGTTCCGGGCGACCCGGAAGAGCCAGGGCTTCAGCAGGATCTCCCGTTCCTCGCCCGGCAGCGTCTTCAGGGCCTTCGCCATCGTGTTCTGGAGCGCGTCGGCGCTGTCCTCCTGGTTTCCGAGAATCGAGACGCAGAAGCCGTAGAGCGGCTGCCGGTACCGGCGAAAGGCCTCTTCGAACGCAAAGCGGTCCCCCGCCGCCATGTGGGTGGCCAGCGAGCGGTCGCCGAGCAGCCTGAATCTCAGCCCGCCCGTAGCCTTTGTCATATGTGTTGAGGCTCCGTCCATACATGTTCATTATGGGCAACGGTCCTGGGGGCAACAAGTAAGGGCCTATAAGCGGGGCGGACTTTGGACCCGCCAGAGAATCGAATACTCTGCGCGAACCTCAGAGCACCTCCACCCGAGCTGGAAAGGGTCCAAATCCCGTCGGGCCGCCCTGAACTCCCATGACCGATTCCCAGTCAACAAAGCCCACCGACAAGATCCCGCGCGGCGCGATCGCCGTGGTGGTCGTCGGCCTCGTCATCACGGCGATGGTGATCGCAATCGACCTAAGGGGTGGCGGCAGCTCGGCCGAAGTGGACTGGGCGACCACCGAAGAGGTCAAGGTGCCGAAGAAGACCGATTTCGACGGCAAGGGCCTGTTCGAGCTTCGCCGGACCACGATCAGCGCCATCCCGCCCAACGGGGCGGGTGAGCTGATCTACCGGATCGCCGGAGTGGTAGTCGTCGATTCCGCCGGCGAGAAACCCACGAACGTCACCTGCAGATTCGTCGCCCCGGCGTCGGAAGGGACGATCCCCGACAACGAGACCACCGTGGCCCGCACCCCGAACCTGCGCGCCGCCTGGCCCCGGCCGAGTGAGGAACTGAAGGCCCAGGAAGTACCCGAGTCGCTCGTAGTCAAGTTCAACGCGGTCGGGAACAAGATAACCGGGGTTCCGATCCGGGACCAGTTCAACCGGTACACCAACTCCGCGAGTCCGACACTCGTTGACTGGGGTGGCTACGAAGACGACTCGCTCAATACGCATTCGTTCATCTGGGACATGGCCGACGGGACGGGGCCCGGTCCGGCCGCGCTCGGCTACGCCGTCGTCTTCAAGGCACCGGAGGAGAGGCCGAAGACCGACATCACCTGCGCCGGCGAGGTCGGATCGGTCAAGGCCGTCCAGAAGGCCCGGGCCGTCCAGCAGGAGTACCCGGTCCCGGACGATGACGCCGAAGTCACCGAAGCCGACCCGGAACTAGACGTCGAGTAACAATCGGATCTATTCTTCGTCTTCCTCGGGGACGAGGAAATCCGGGCCCTCTTTGGACCCGCCCACCTTGTTCAGCTTCTTGTTCGCCGGCTTCACGGTGATCCGCCCGTTCTCGAGCGGCTTGCAGAAGGAGATAGCTTCGTCCGGCTCGAGCTTGTCGCTCATCCAGGCCGCTTCGGCTTCGGCGTCCGGAAGGATCACCGGCATGCGGTTGTGGACCGGCTCCACATCTTCGTTCGCTTCGGTCGTGATGATCGTGCAACTCGTCATCTTCTCGCCCTCCCACTCGCGGGTGGTGGCGAGTCCGGCGAAAGCGAAAGGTTCGCCGCCATCGACCGTGAAACGCATCGGCTGCTTCGGCTCCTTCGGCTTCTCCGCCTTCATCCATTCGTAGAAACCGTCGGCGATTATCAGGCAGCGGTTCTCCGACTTCTTGACCAGCGGTCCGTACGCACGGCTTTTCAGCACGCCTTCGGCCCTCGCGTTGATCATCTTGTAACCGACCTTCAGGTCCTTGGCCCAGAACGGAACGAGTCCCCAGCGCGCGAGCTGGGCCGACTTGCCGTCTTCGGCCTCCGGGTCGTCCTGGATGGTGAGAACCTCCTGCGTCGGCGCGACGTTGTACCGCCCGAGCGCGTTCTCCATCTGGTCATCGAGCGAGATCTGGAAACGACTGCCCAGCCGGCGCTCGTCGGAAGAGGTGAGTGTGAATCGTCCGCACATGCGCGAAGCCTACTTGCGGGGGGTGTCGTGCTCGCGGTACCAGCCGACGGCTTCGGCGATTCCGTCTTCGAACAACGTCTTCGGTGACCAGCCGGTGGCTTCGGTCAGGCGGGCCGCGTCGACGAACTGCCGGTCGATCTCCCCGTCCGGGTTCCGGTCGAGGAGATAGTCAGGGTCACGCGTCGATCCTGTCGCCTCCTTGATCTGTGCGATCACTTCGCGGACCGACCGTGGTTCGCCGGTTCCCGCGTTCATCGCCTCTCCCCTTGCCGTGCCTTCCTTGACGGCTCCTTCTATCGCCAGGTAAGCGGCCACCGCGTCGGAAACATGGAGGAAGTCGCGCTGCGGTGAACCGTCCGAGCGGATCTGCGGCTCACGGCCGGCCAGGTATGCCGTCACCACCTCGGGGATCAGCCGCGAGAAGTTGAGGTCGCCGCCACCGTAGACGTTGGCCAGGCGGGTGACCCCCACCGGGAGTTCCCATGACTTCCAGTAGCTGCGGCTGATCACGTCGGCGGCCGCCTTGCTGCCTTCGTACGGTGCGGCCGGCCGCAGTTCGTCGCCTTCCCGGTAGGGCAGGGAGTCACTCGGGCCGTAAGCCTTGTCGGACGAAGCGACGACAACCGCCCCCGCCCCAGCCTCCCGCGCGGCTTCCAGGACCGTCCACGTGCCGGCCACGTTCGAGCTGAAGGTGCCGGCCGGATCCTCGGCGGCCGGGCCGACCAGGGTCTGGGCGGCGAGGTGGAACACCGAATCCGAACCGGCCGTGGCCCGTTCGACGGCAGGCCGGTCCGCGACATTGCCTTCGACCAGTTCGACCTGATCACGGATGCCGTGGAGTTCGAGTGCCCGCCCGGGGGCTCCGGGCAGGTCCAGCACCACCACCTCGTCGCCGCGTTCGAGCAGTGCCTGCACCAGGTGGCCGCCGATGAAGCCCTGGCCGCCGGTTACTGACGAGCGACCCACGGGGCCTCGCCTTTCTCCCAGAGGTCGTTCAGGGTGACCAGGTCCTTGTAGGTGTCCATGCAGTCCCAGAAACCCTCGTGACGGTAGGCCCGGAGCTCGTCCGCTGCGGAAAGCTCTTCGAGGGGTGCGCGCTCGAGCACGGTGTCTTCGCCGATGAACGAAAGGGCACCGGGCTCGAAACAGAAGAACCCTCCGTTGATCCAGGTGGACGTCTTCGGCTTTTCGGTGAAACCCTCGACCGCTCCACCTTCACCGATGTCGATCACGCCCCACTGCAGGTTCGGCCGCACGGCGGTGAGGGTCGCGAGTCGGCCGTGGTCCGCGTGGAAACCGAGGAGGGCATCGAGATCGATGTCGGCCACCCCGTCGGCGTAGGTCACGCAGAAGGTGCTGTCCGAGACCAGGTCCTTCGTTGCGTGGATGCGGCCACCGGTCGAAGTGTCGAGTCCGGTGTCGACACAATCGACCTCCACCCCTTCGGGCCAGGACTCGGCGTCGGCGAACTCGCTCACCATCTCGCCGAGGTACCCCGTCAGTGGATGAAACCGGGTGAATCCCTGCGCCGCGTAGATCGAGATCACGTGCCAGAGCAGGGGCCTGCCGCCGACTTCCACCAATGCCTTCGGCAGCGTCTCGGTCTTCTCGCGCAGGCGGGTGCCGCGGCCCCCGCTCAGGATCAGGACCGGAGGCTTCAGCCGCCGGCCACCGCGGGAAGGATCGTGACCTCGCTGCCGTCGCTGACCGCGGTTCCGAGTCCTTCGCCGTAACGGATGTCCTCGCCACCGACGTAGACGTTGACGAACCGGCGGAGCTCACCTTCTTCGGTGATGCGCTCCTTGAGGTCACCGTGCTCGGCGAAGACCGCGTCGAGCACTTCGCCCACAGTCGCCCCGTCGGCTTCGAGCTCGGCCTGGTTTCCGGTGGCCGCGCGAAGCTGGCTGGGAATCTTGACTGTGACTGGCATCAGACTGCGACCTCCTGGCCGAATTTGGATTCGAAACTCGCCGGATCGGGATCGATCGTAGTGAAAGCAAAGCTATCGCGATTGGCGTCGAGGGTCTTCAGGCCCTCACCGGTGATGTAGACGACCACCTTTTCGCCCGACTTCAAGGCACCCTGCTCGGCCAGCTTCTTCAGCACGCCGACAGTGACGCCGCCGGCGGTCTCGGTGAAGATGCCGGTCGTTTCGGCCAGGATCCTGATTCCTTCGCGGATCTGGTCGTCGTTGACCATCTCGATCGAGCCACCTGTGCGGTGGGCCTGCGCGACGGCGTAAGGACCGTCGGCCGGGTCGCCGATCGCGAGGCTCTTGGCGATAGTGTCCGGCTTCTGCGGACGGCAGATGTTCGATCCTTCGGCGAAGGCCGTCGCCACCGGAGAGCAGCCCTCCGCCTGCGAGCCGTGGAACACGGGCATCTCACCCTCGACCAGGCCGATGTCGAGCCATTCCTGGAACCCACGGTTGATCTTGGTGAAGAGCGAACCCGAAGCGATCGGCGAGACTACCCGGTCCGGCAGCTGCCAGCCGAGCTGTTCCACGGTCTCGTAGGCGAGGGTCTTCGAACCTTCGGCGTAGTACGGCCGCAGATTGACGTTGACGAAAGCCCAGGGCTTCTCGTCGGCCAGCTGCGTACAGAGCCGGTTGACGTCGTCGTAGT
>JBPPMI010000346.1:0-4236 GCA_051305975.1 Solirubrobacterales bacterium | reverse complement strand
CGACCGGGCGCACCGATCTGATGGAGAAGGCCGACGACCGGCGTCTCCTGGCGATCCCCGAGATCGGCCCCTGGACGATGGCCTGCCTCGGCCTGCGGGGCCGCGGCGACCCGGACGCGCTGCTCGCAGGCGACCTCAGCCAGGTCAAGCTGGTCGGTTACCTGGAAGGCCTCGGGCGAAACGCCGAGGTCGAGGAGGTCGAAGCGTTCTACGAGAAGTACGCGCCGTACCGCGGCCTCGCTGGCGAGTACCTCGTCGCGGAGTACGGCCGCCCGCTCCACGGCCCGGGAAACACGGCCCGGATCAGGATGCAGCAGAACATCAAACGCGCCGCCTGAGCGGCTTGACATGAGGATCGGGTCCTGACGTCTTGATCCACGCTTCGCGCGGATACAAGGCGACGAGACCCTTAGCCGGGGTCGACCGGCCCGCCCGGGAGCAGCTCGTTGTTCAGCGCGTCGACGGCCCGCTGCGGGTTCGCCAGGACGTCGTTTTCGATCATCCAGTTGATGAAGTTCTGCCAGTTGGTCGGGTCCATGTAGCCGAACGGCTCGTCGCCGCCCTTCTGTGCGAGCAGGGGCAGGGTCGTCCTGATCTGGGCGGCGGTGACCTTCGGGTCGAGTCCTTCGTTCGCCTTGAGAATCGTGT
Source organism: Solirubrobacterales bacterium (assembly GCA_051305975.1). GTDB lineage: Bacteria > Actinomycetota > Thermoleophilia > Solirubrobacterales > 70-9 > 67-14. The sequence goes on along the minus strand of JBPPMI010000346.1, from coordinate 3,588 downwards.
CGGTGGCGGCGTTCGGCTTGGCGACCGCCTCGGCGGTGCCGCGGGCGAGGGCGCTCATGAAGAGGCGGATCGAATCGGGATCCTCTTCGACCCGCTTGCCCTGGGCGACGATCACGAGTTCGTCGTACGTCGGGACGCCGAGCTGGTCGACCGGATTGATCACTGGTTTCCGGCCGGAAAGCTTGAGGTCGACGCCTTCGATGTTCCAGAACGGACCGAGGGTCGCCTGGGCCTTGCCACTGACGATCGACGGCAGCAGCCCCTGGCCGACTCCAACTTTCGTCACCTGGTTCTCGGCGAGGCCGGCCCGGGCCAGGATCGTCCTGAGGTAGGCGTCCTGGTACGGGATGCCGGCGGTCGAGATCGTCTTGCCCTTGAGGTCGGCGACCCGCTTGATCTTCGACTTCTTGAGCCACATCATCGAAGTCAGCGGCTGGTTGACTATCGAGCCGACCGCCACCACGTCGAGGCCCTGTTCACGGGCGAGCAGCACCTCCGGCTCGTACGAGACGGCGACGTCTGCCTTGCCGGCGGCCACCAGCTTGATCGGCAGGGCGGGATCGGTCGGGCTGTCGATGGCCACGTCCAGGCCGGCGCTCTCGAAGTAGCCGGAATCCTTCGCGGTGAAGATGCCCGCGTGGTCGGGGTTCGGGTACCAGTCGAGCGCCAGGGTGAACGGATCGGTTTCCGGGTTCACGTTCTCCGACTTGGTGCCGCAGGCAGTGATCGCGAGCAAGGCGACGACGGCGAAGGTCAGGGCGATGGGCTTTCTCAAAGGAGCTCCGGTTCGAGGGCGTGACGGAATCTCAGGTTATCGCCAACGCAGCATTCTTCGTTCCAGCAGGCTGATCAGGGCGAACAGCGCGATCGCGATTCCCGAGAGGACGAAGACCGCCGCGAACAGGCGGTCGGTCATCAGCTGGGCGTTGTCCTGGAGCATCAGGTGGCCCAGGCCCTTCTCCGATCCGGCCCATTCGCCGAAGACCGCGCCGATCACGGAGACGGCGACCGCGATCTTCGCGCCGCTGAAGGCGTACGGGAGTGCCGTGGGGACCTCGACCCGTTTGAAGATCTGCCAGCGCGACGCGTAGAGCGTTCGCATCATCTTGACTGAGTCGGCATCGACCGACCGGAGACCATCGAGTGTGTTTACCGCGATCGGGAAGAAGCAGATCAGCGCGATGATCGCCAGTTTCGGGCCGATGCCGTAACCGAACCAGACCACCAGCACCGGGGCGATCACGATGATCGGGATCGTCTGCGAGGCGACGATCACCGGGTAGCTCGTGCGGCGGAGGAGATCGGAGAGGTGGAGGAGGGTCGCCACGAGCAGGCCGGCGACCAGGGCGACCGCGAAGCCGGCCACGATCTCGATCGTCGTGGTGAGGGCGTTGTCGGAGATCAGGCCCCGGTCCTGCCACATGACTTCGAAGATCTGCGCGGGGGAGGGCACCAGGAAGTCCTCGAGGTTCAGGGCGTTCGCCATGAAGCCGGAAGAAGCGGCGACCTGCCAGAGGACGAAGAGGGCAACGATGAGCAGGACGGGCGGCAACCAGCGTCGGAGATGGCTCATGGCGAGATCCCGGTTGCGAATTCCGGTGGCCGGGCCAGGTGCCGCATGATTTGCTCGCGCAGAGCGGTGAATTCGGGGGCGGTGACGGCTTCGGACCGGGGCCGCTCCGCCTGCCGGGGGGAGTCGACCATCTCGACGATCCGGCCCGGCCGCGGACTCATCACCGCGACCCGGTCACCGAGGTAGAGCGCCTCTTCGACGTCGTGGGTGACCAGCACGGCGGTCCTGCCCTCGGTCAGCATCGCCGGCAGCAGCCACTCCTGGAGCTCGGCCCGGGTTATCGCGTCGAGCGCGGCGAAAGGCTCGTCGAGCAGCAGCACGTCCTTCTTCGAGAGGAGCGTCCGGAGGAATGCAACCCGCTGGCGCATACCGCCCGAGAGTTCGGACGGGTGGGCATCCTCGAAGTCGGCAAGACCGAACCTTTCGAACAGCTCGGCGGATTCGGCCCGGGCCCGGGCCTTGGAAAGGCCCTGGTTCCGCAGAGCGAGGCCGGCGTTGTCGATTGCCGAGTACCACGGCAGCAGGCAGTCGGACTGTGGCATGTACGCGCAGAGCTCGAGCCGTCCCGCGGCGTCGGTCCGGCCCCCGGCTTCGACTATTCCCGTGGTCGTCTCGGTCAGCCCGCAGATGAGTTCGAGCAGAGTGGACTTGCCACAGCCAGAGGGGCCGACGATCGCGAGGATCTGGCCGGCTGCGACGTCGAGGCCGAGGCCGTCCAGCGCGCTCAGGGCGCCGAAGCGGTGACCGATCTCCCGGCCGGACAAGGAAGCTGTCATCCCGCCAAGTGTATGCAGCGACTCGACCTCGGCCCGTCACGAGCGGACATTCGCTTGACGAGCCTGTAGTCTTCCGACATTCTCGATCTCTTGACTATGTAGGTCAGGAGTGTCGAGAGCGCCTCACCCTCCTAGCCGCAGCACCCCCGAACCACCTAGCCAGCCTCACTTTCTTGGACTTCTCCATTGCAATAATCCTGTTCGGTCTCGGCATCGGGATCCTGGTCGGCATGACCGGAATGGGCGGCGGCGCGTTGATGACCCCGCTGCTGATCCTGTTCTTCGGTGTCTCACCGACGACGGCGATCGGCACCGACATCCTCTACGCCGCGATCACCAAGACCGTCGGCGCCCAGCGGCATTACAAGCTCGGGACGGTCAATCTCGGCCTGGTTTTCTGGCTGGCGATAGGCAGCGTGCCCTCGGCGATACTCGGGGTCCAGGTGGTGTCCATGCTTCAGGACAGCCTGGGGGAGGACAAACTCGACTCGCTCGTCTATGCCGTTCTCGGCGGCACGCTGCTGATGGTCGGCATCATCACCCTCGGCCGGGCGCTGATCCTCGCCAAGACGATCAACGAGCGCGACGACTTCAAGATCGAACTCCGGCACAAGGTCGCCGCGGTGACGATCGGTGTGACCACCGGTTTCGTGATCGGCGTGACCTCCGCCGGCTCTGGCACCGTGATCGCGGTCCTGCTGATTGCCGTCTACCGCCTCACCCCGAAACACGTGGTCGGCACCGACGTCTTCCACGCGGCGATCATCCTCTGGGCCGCCGGGATCGCCCACTTCGGCCACGGCAACGTCGACCTCGGACTGGTCGGAAACATCCTGATCGGCTCGGTCCCGGGCATCATCATCGGCGCGGCCCTTACCGAGAAGGTCCCCCAGGACAAACTTCGGATCGCACTCGGCGTGGTCCTCATCGCATCGGGCATCGCCACTGTCCAGAAGGGCGATCCCCTGGTCTGGCCGATCGCGGCAGCGGTGGCCGGCATCGGCTTCGCCCTGATCCTCATGGCACCGCGCTGGTACGACAAGTTCCGGCCGCGCCCCCCGGGGCCCGAACCCGACACCAGCTGACCGGAAGCCTCCTCACGGGGAGCGGAAATCCTGACAATTCAGGTGCTTTTAATCGAGAAACCACATTGTGGGCTCGCTTTCGCAATCGACCGTTTCATGCGGTTTGCGGGAATGTCCAGCGAGTCTGACGGCTTTCGGGTGTCCGTGCTGGTTT
>JBPPMI010000345.1:0-14535 GCA_051305975.1 Solirubrobacterales bacterium | reverse complement strand
GTGCTGCGGGTGAAAGAGCTCTCGCCGGAAGTGACGATCGTGGTGTCCTGCAAGGAAGAGGACAACGTCGAGTTGCTGAGGCGGTCGGGCGCCCACGAAGTGATCGTCTCTTCGAGTTCCGCCGGCCGACTGCTCGGCATGGCCGCGGAGGCTCCCGAGGCCGCCCGCGTCGTCAACGACCTGTTGACCTTCGGAGACGGCCTCGACATCGACGAGCGGGTGATAGTGACCCAGGGCGAGCCGATGGACCGCGACCGCGGCGAAACCGCAATCGCCGTGGTGCGCGGAAACATCGTGATGCGGCCGGGCGACGCCCGCTGCCAGCCGCTCGAACCGAACGACAAGGTCATCTACATCAACGCCAAGGAAGAAACGATCGCCCGTGCCGACACGCTGACCTAGGAGGCCGCCCGCTTTTTCCTCCGGGGGTAGGTTCTTTCCATGCCGCCCGGACCGGCGACCTCGATCGTCCTGTTTGCAGCCTGCACGCTGTTCGCCCTGAAGCCCGTGCGCCGGCCGGCGTCGGTCAGTCTGGTGAGTTACCTGATGGGAATGGTGTTCAACGAGGTCCCGGCCGCGGTGTTCCTGTACCTGCTCCTGCCACTCACGGTACTTACCGTGGTCGCCGGCGACATCCCCGCTCATCTGGCCTGGATCGTGGACGGGGTCTGGCTGTTACTGGTCGTCGGACTCGCCCTGATCTGGTGGCGGCAGAGGGACGCGGTGAACGAAGTGAACGATGCCCTCGAGGACGCCCTTGGCCATGACCCGGAGTTCATGCACGGAGAGATTCGTGGTCCCGGCCCGGGCAAGGCCCCCGGCTTCCTGCGGATCCTCGCCGCACCGTTCCCGTTTGGCCGGCTCGACGTGAAACGGATCGCAAACCGGTCGTACGGTGATGCCGGGCGCCGCAACCTGCTCGACCTCTACCACCACCGTTCCCGGCCGGAGAGAGCCCCTGTACTGATCTATTTCCACGGCGGGGACTTCCGGATCGGCAACAAGCGGCGGGAAGGGAGGCCGCTGTTCCTCCGCCTCGCCAGCCGGGGGTGGGTGACCGTCAGCGCCAACTACCGACTCCGGCCGCAGGCATCCTTCCCCGACTACGTGATCGACGTCAAGAAGGTCATCGGGTGGATCCGGGAGAACGGGCCGGAATTCGGCGCCGACCCGGATTCGATCTTCGTGGCCGGCAGCTCCGCGGGAGGCCACATAGCTTCGATCGCCGCCCTGACCGAGAATGACCCGCTCTTCCAACCCGGGTTCGAAGAAGCCGATACCTCGGTGGCCGGGTTCATCAGCCTCTATGGGTACTACGGCGGACTCAGCGGCGAATCGACGGTTCCGTCATCACCGTTCGACTATCTGGACGGACCGGCCCCCCCGGCGTTCCTCGCCCACGGTGAGCTGGACACGGTCGTCCCGGTCGAGGGTGCCCGGCGGTTCGCCGATGAACTCCGTGAGAGCTCCCCGAACCCGGTGGTCTTCGCCGAACTCTCGGGCACCCAGCACGGCTTCGACATGTTCCACTCCGAGCGATCAGAGCGGGTGATCGACGGAATCGAAGCGTGGGCGGCGCGGGTCACACCGGACGCAGCCCCGTAGGGTCTAGCCGCCTTGTATCAGCGCGAAGCACGGATACAAGACGTCTATGGCGACCGAAGGCGCGCCCTGATCCTTATTCCTTCTGCCGCGCTAGTCGGAAAGTGCGATCGTCTCGATGACCTTCGGCTCGACCGGCTTGTCGCGCCCGTCGGTCTCCGAGGCCTCGATCGTGTCGACCACATCCATGCCCGACGTGATCTCACCGAAGACAGTGTGCTTGCCGTCGAGCCAGTCTGCAGCGGGGATGGTGACGATGAAGAACTGCGATCCGTTGGTGTTCGGGCCGGCGTTGGCCATGGCGAGGGCGCCACGCACGATCTTGTGGTCGTTGAATTCGTCTTCGAACGAGTAGCCGGGCCCGCCGGTTCCCGTGCCGTCCGGGCAGCCGCCCTGGACCATGAAGTCCTTGATGACACGGTGGAAGATGAGACCGTCGTAGAAGCCGTCGGCGGCGAGCTTGCGGAAGTTCTCGACCGTCTTCGGCGCGTCCTCGTCAAAGAACTCGACCTCGATGGCCCCGGCGTTCGTATTCAGCGTTGCTTTGGACATGGCCTGACCCTACACAGGGCGAGGGCCCGGGCTCAGAGGCCGAGGTTCCGGACGCCGTCTTCTTTGAAGCCGAAGTGGTGGCCGAGTTCGTGGCGCACCGTGCGTTCGACCTGAGCCGCGAGCAGATCGCGGTCGTGGCCGAAGTCGCGGGTCAGGGTGTCGCGGTAGATCACGATGCGGTCCTCGAAGTTGTCGCGGGCGATGCCGTCGCCGTAATACATGCCGTAGGCCCGGTGGTCCTCTCCGAGATCGGAGATGATGACCGGCACTTTCTCGATCGCGCCGCGGAACTGTTCCGGCAGGCTGTCGATCGCGTCGGCGACCATCACTTCGAATTCTGTTTCGGTTACAGGTTCGTTCATACCTACATATTGCCGACCGGCGACTCTCGGCCGGCCGGCAAGAAAAAGGATCGGGGCGCGCCTTCGGTCGCCATTGACGTCTTGATCCACCCTCCGCGCGGATCAAGGAGGCGAGACCCTAACCGAGAATCTTGGCCTTCTGGGCCGCGAATTCCTCATCGGTCAGGACACCACTGGCGTGGAGCTCGCCGAGCTCCTTGAGCTGTGCGATCGGATCGGCGGCTGGTTCTGCAGCCGGTGCGGACGCCGGCGGTGGAGCAGCCTGCTGCGGCGGGGCCTGCTGCGTTTCCTGCTCGGCCCAGCGCTGGCCCTGGCGGCGTGAAACACGATTGCTGACGGAGGTGGCGGTACCGGCGATGACGGCGGTCCGGGCCACTCCTCTTAGTAGTCCTGGCATTGATCTCTCCTTGTCCTAGGCGTTTTCGGTGGGTTCGGATTCGTCCAGCACGGCGATCATTTCCTGGATCGGAATGCGGCCGTTGGCTACGAGCCGGGCTCCGGACCGCCGCATGGCTGCCGCGAAGGGTGCGGCCCAGCGGTTCTCGTAGACGAGGATCGCGGCTGCGCTGTTGTTCTCGAGGGCGTTCGCGGCTTCTGCCTGGTCCTCGGCGGAAATCAGTCCCGAGGCCGCGCCTTCGAGTTCCTTGAAGCCTTCGATCTTCGATCCGAGCTCGGAGATCTCGAGTTCGACCACCGCTCCATCCTCGCCCTTGGCGATGAAGCTCAGGTCCATCAGGCGGATCAGTCCGCTGTCGACGAGTTCGAGCAGATGGGGAACCGCTTCCCCGGTCGGCTGATTCCCGGTCCATTCGACCACCAGATAGTCGATAGGTCCCAGGTCTTCTTCTTCAGTCACAAGCTCTCCTCACGCTGCTGGTCATTTCCGATACTGCAATCTACCGCTCCAGAAGTAATGGCGAGAGCTAGGTAAAACGTTTCCTCCCACTCCTCACCGTGTAAGAGATCTTGCACCACCGGTGGTGTCGAGGGGGCAGATCGGGGCGTTACCTATCCTCGTTCCAAGCGCAACCGCCGGTCCTCTCGGCGGTTCCCTCAAGTGATGCCTCTAGCCCGAACAGTCAAACTCCCGCTGCTTTTCCTGCTCGGCATGATCCTCCTGGTCGTGTTCCTGACCCCTGCCGGCGCCGTGGCGAAGAAACTCACCCCTCCCGGCAAGAAGGTCTATTTCGGGGTCACCGACACCGGCGAGGCCAGTGACTTCCGCGACTTTGCACGGTCGGTCGGCAAGCATCCCGCCGTGATCCAGACGTTCCATCCCTGGGGCAACAGCCTCCACCAGGCCATGCCCCGCTGGAAGTCGGTGCGTGCCCGGCCGATGCTCCACATCACCACCCGCGCCGACGACGGCACCGAGCTGATCACGCCGCGTCAGATCGCCCTCGGCAAGGGTGACGATTACCTCCTTCGACTGAACCGGTCCCTCGACCGCAAAAAGATCCGTGCCTACATCCGGCCCCTCGGCGAGCCAAACCGCTGCCTCAACGCGTACGCCGGGGTCGACTGCTCGGGCAACATACGCGGCGGCTCCTACGCCTTCAAGTGGTACAAGCAGGCCTTCCGCCGGATCGAGATGGTCATCAAGGGCGGAGCGAAGCGCGGCACGATCAACCACCGCCTCGAGAAGATCGGCATGCCGAAGATCCAGAAGCTTCGCAAGAAGATCAAGCTGCCCCGCCGCCTGCCGACCGCGCCGGTCGCCATCGTCTGGAGCCCCCTGCCCTTCGGGTCACCGACCATCGCGAACAACAAGCCGAAGTACTACTGGCCCGGCAAGAAGTGGGTCGACTGGGTCGGCACCGACTTCTACAACCAGTACAACAACTGGGACCACCTCCGCTCCTTCTACAAGAAGTGGTCGCTCGGCAAGGACAAGCCGATGGCCCTCACCGAATGGGGACTCTGGGGCGAAGACGGACCGGGGTTCGTCAAACGCATCTTCAAGTTCCAGCGGAACCGGAAGAACTTACGAATGATGATCTATTACCAGGACTTCGGATCATCCAACGCCTTCCGGATCCAGAACTTCCCGAAGGGGAGGAAGGTCCTGAAGCGTTACCTGGAGTCACCGGTATTTCCCCGCTTCGCGAGGAAATACCCCAGGTAACGAACAAGGGATCCAAGTCGACTTCTCACCGGAAGTCAAGAATGGTTTCGCTGTGCGACTTGGATCGTAAGTACGCCGGTCCCGGTCGATCACCTGGGCCTGACGAGGCAAACAGCGGGCTAGGTGAATGCTGAAATGCCGGTGAGGGCCTTTCCGACCGAAAGCGTGTGGATCTCGTCCGTGCCCTCGTAGGTGAAGACCGACTCGAGGTTGTTCGCGTGGCGGAGGACCGGGTATTCGAGCGTGACCCCGTTGGCCCCGAGGACGCCCCGCGCGGTCGCGGCCACTTCTCTCGCCATCCGCACGTTCTGCCGCTTGCCCATGCTGATCTGCTCGGTGGTGATCTCGCCCGAGTCCTTCAACTGGCCCAGCCGGAGTGCCAGCAGGTAACCCTGGTTGACCCCGGCGGCCATGTCGGCGAGCTTGGCCTGGGTCAGCTGGAAGGACGCGATCGGTTTGCCGAACTGCTGCCGGGTCAGCGAGTACTCGAGCGCGGCCTCGAAGCAGGCGCGGGCCGCTCCGACCACTCCCCAGACGATCCCGTAGCGCGCTTCGTTCAGGCAGCTGAGCGGGCCACGCAGCGACTGGACCCCCGGGAGGCGGTTGGCTTCCGGGATACGCACATCGTCGAAGATCAGCTCCGAGGTGACCGAGGCCCGCAGGGAGAGCTTGCCGTGCATGTCGGGCCGGGCGAATCCCTCCATGCCGGGTTCGACCAGGAATCCCTGGACGCCGTCATCGCTCCGGGCCCAGACGATCGCGACGTCGGATATCGACCCGGACGTGATCCACATCTTGGCGCCGTTCAGGACCCAGTCGTCGCCGTCCCGCCTGGCGTTGGTCCGCATGCTGGAAGGGTCGGAGCCGGAGTCGGGCTCGGTCAGGCCGAAGCAGCCGACCTTCTCGCCGGCCGCCATCTCCGGCAGCCACTTCTCCTTCTGCTCCAAGGAGCCCCACTTCCAGATCGCGAACATCGCGAGCGAACCCTGGACCGAGCAGAACGATCGCAGCGCGCTGTCGCCGGCCTCGAGCTCCATGCAGGCGATGCCGTAGGCGGTAGCACTGGAACCGGCGCAGCCGTACCCCTCGAGGTGCATGCCGAGCACGCCGAGGTCCCCGAGCGCCTTCGGCACCGAGGCGTCGAAGGTGCCCTGTTCGAAGTGCTCGTTGACACCGGGGAGATATTTCTCCTTGACGTACCGGCCGACCGTCTCCTTGAGCAGGCGGTCCTCGTCGGAGAGGAGCTTGTCTATTTCGAGGAAGTCGTCCGGTTTCACCTTGAACCCATTATGCCCGCCGGGCGGGCAAGGACCGCGGAACCGCCCTTTTGACGCGTTAGAGTGCCCGCATGAACTTGGGGGGAGCGTTGTTGAACACAGCAGCAGCGCCTGCTGCGCTGCGTCCGGAACGCCAACCAGAACATCAACCGCATCAACGCTGCGCCAACAGGTACAGCCCTTGACCCGGTCGAGGTCGCCAGGCGGGTGTCAGGCACCTCGACTAGTATCGAAACTGTTCAGAACACTGCCGAATCCGATCCTCAGGGATCGGGGCGGGGGACCCAATGGGTTCCGTTTCGACGGAGCCCGGGGGCGAATCGGACAGCTAGCCCTGTTCGTAGCGCAGCTTCTTCAGCGCGAGCCCGTCAGCTAACCCCGTAGGCCTGACGAAGAAGGAGGTACCAGATGGATCTGAACTCACAAGTAGTGAGGCCAGTAGTCGAACCGACCGGCGCGAGCGCCGTGTTGGCCTACGTGGCCGGTGGTATCGCCGGGACAGCGATTGCGCTGCCCGTGCTGATCGGGGTCTTCGGACTCTAGGTCTCCGCCTCGCGGACCGGTCCGGACTCGAGCCGGGCCGGTCCGTGATTTTCCCCCGATTCGCGGGAGGTGATCAAGGCCGGCGCTTCAGCCTGTAGCGCCCCTCGATGCCCCAGCGCTTCTTCCACAGTGGGATGTCGGTCACCACACGCCTCAGCGACTGGCGGTACCGGACGACGCAGCGGTTCCACTCGTTCGCGACCCTGGGCACGGCGATGAGACTGCGGCGCTGGTAGCGGTACCACTCCGGGTAGGTCCTCAGGTTGACTTTCGGGAAGGAGTAGGCGGTTCGCTGATTGCGGACCGCCTTCCGCTTCAGGGTCACTATCGGTCCCGTGGCGGTATGCATGGGGAGTTCCCGGTACGTCCCGCGGGAGAGGATCCGCCGAACCGCCGGCGTATCGGGGAAGAACTGGATCCGCACGAAACGTGAATAGCGGGAGGCGGTGATGGTCGCCTTGAGGCCCTGGGCGTCGGGCCGGATCGTGAACCCGGTCAGGGCGCAGTACTTGCGTGATGGCACCTCGACCTCGACCGGCTTTTCGACAACTTCGATCACCGGTGGCGCCGGCACCACCGCGAAGGACCGCTCGGCCGGAGTCGGGTCGGAGAGGCCGACCAGGTCGATCGCCCGCACCCGAAAGGCGTGGTCACCGGGGGCGAGATCGACGTAGCTCCGCGGTGTAGTGCAGGCGGTCCAGGCATCTCCGTCAATCTGGCATTCGAAGGTCCCCGGTTCGTTCGACCGGAAAGTGAAGGTGACGTCCTCGGTTGCGACAGGAGGTGGCCCCGAGACGATCTCGGTGTCCGGCGGACTCGAGTCGAGCGTCCACCGCCAAGAAGCGGGGGTGGGGTCCACTCGCCTGTCGCCACCGCTGGTGCCGGGCGGCAGCCACGCCCGCACCTCGAAGACGTGTTCGCCATCCTCCGATCCGTCTCCGGCGACGAGCACCTCGTACGGATCGCCAGGCGACGGCCGCGGGCAGGCGGCCCAGCCGCCGGTGTCGACCCGGCATTCGTATCCCGCCTCGGACGGTCGGTCGGAGGTGAAGACGAAGCCGGCCACAGGATCTCCGGTCAGGGTCGGAGGGCCGGAGACGATCGTCGTGTCGGGAAGGGCATCGTCAACGGTCAGGTTCGTGCAGGCGAGTCCGGACGGGGAATTGCCGGCCGCGTCCTGCATACGGGCGCAGACCCGGTAGACGCCGTCACCCTCCAGGCTGATGCCCGGCACCGAGATCACGGGCGCGGCACCCCGCCCCGATACGTCTTCGGTGCGGACGGGAACGACGGGCTCGAAGCCGGAGCCGACCTGCTTCTCGACGGTGAAGGTCAGGGACGACTGCGGAGAGGCCGCGCCGGAGGCGATGCCGGCTTCGTCCGGGTTGGCCAGGCTGAGGCTGAAGCCCTGTCCCCCGCCCTGGGCCAGCTTCATCCCGGGAGCGTCGATAACTGGCGGGATCGAGTCGCGCCGGACGGGGATGCCGGAGCTGCAGGTCGCTTGGGCCACGCCGTCCTCGGCGCAGACCGTGACCGTGCTGGGGCCCTGCGGCACGGTTCCGAGGTCGAGGCTGATGGTGCCGGAACCGGAGGCCGGGCAGGGTTTGAAGGAGTTCCGGACCTGGCCCGGTCGCCCACCCGGGCAGCTCACTTCGGAGAGCGAGCCGGTTTGGCCGGGGTTGACGACGAGTCGCGCGCCAGAGATGCCGGTGCCGGCATCGGTGGCGCTCCAGGAGACCGGCACCTGGCCGCCGCTCAGCCATTCACCGGCGACCATCCGGGAACCCGGGCTGCCGGGCTCTCCGCCCTCGGGCCGGGCGGTCACCCCGGTTGGTGGCGACGGGTCGTCCATCAGGAAGTTCACCTGTTGCACCTGGATGAAGGTGAAACCGTCCGACTTGCACGTCGCCTCGGCGCAGCGCAGCTCGACCCGGAATGCGGAGTAAGGGCCTCTCGGCATCTCGTCGGTGAACGCGGGAGCAGCTCCGGTAGCCCCGATCTGCGAGGTCGCCCAGCCCGGCATCAGGGTCTCGCTGAACAGACCGGTCGCCTGGGCGAAGGAGAAGGACCGGCCTTCGTTCCACTGCGCCGGAGTACCGAGACCGCCGGATTCGTTACCCCAGTACCAGCCGTAGAGGCCAGGCGCATCGGAGGCGTTGAACCAGTACGAATTGTTCGGCACCGAGAATCGTGCGGCAAGGAGATGGTTTCCTGCGAGCCCGAGACCGAAAGTACGGAACATCCAGGGCTCCGCGCCGGCGCTGAATCCCGAGCCCGTCCCGTTCTCCGAAGTGCCACCGAGCTCGAGTCCGGCCCTGGTCAGACTGACTCCGGCCGGGATCTGCCATTGGAGTCCCGCCCACTGGTCCCGGCGCGACGTCTGCCCCGAACCCTGGTTCACCGGCAGCAGCCGGTGTCCGATCTGACCACCGGAGCCGAGCCGGCACCCCGTGTCGGCCGTGAATCCGGCCGTGCTCACGTTGATCGGTGCCGGGCCGGTGGCGGGGCCCGAGACCGACTGGCACGACTTCACCGAGAACCCGGCCGCGCCGGCAGTCGGCGGAGTCGCGATGTATCCGGCAAGACCGATGGCCAGGACGAGTGCGATGAACACCCGGCGCTTCATCCCCGCACCTCGACCTTGACCGTCTTCGAAGCCGCCGAATCGAAAGGAAAGTTCTGGGAGGGCAGCAGGACGGCCCGCATTCGTATCCGGGCCGAGCCCGTGATGTAACGGAACCGGTACCCGGCGTGGAAGTGGCCGCGCGGACCGGCTCTCGTCACCAGAACCGGTCGCCATTTGCCCGCGGTTTCTTCGAAGTACTGGATCGCGACCAGGCTGCCCCGCGCTGGTCGCCGGGCACCCTTCGACTCGACCCGGCCACGCAGCCGCAGTTTCTGACCGGTCTTCAGCCTCCTCGGTGTGTCCCGGAGGGAGAGCGAGCCCTTGACCCGCAGCTCGAGCGGTCCGGCGCTCGCCGCCATCAGTTTCGGGGTGCCGCCGAACCCGACGGTGATCCGCCGGCTGGTTCCCCGAGGCAGCCCGGCCGAGTAGTAGCCGTCGCGCCCGGTGACGGCCCGGACCGTCGAGATCGCCGCACGGGCACCGGGGGACGGGGTTTGAACGACCCTGATCCGCTGTCCCGAGATCGCCCGGCCGCGTTTGCCGGTCAGCCGCCCGCTGACGCGGGCTTTCTCGCCGTAGGGAATTTTCAGGGCGAGACCGCTACGCCGCTTCGAGCGGAGCCGGGCGGTGAGTGAAGCCGCGGCCTTCAGCGGTGCCCGAAGTGTGAAGGGAGAACCGTTGCCGCGCCGGCCGGTGACGACCCCGTTGCCGGCCCGGTCAAGGACCCGCGCCTCGAACACATAAGTACCGGGCGCGACAGCCTCCGACGGGAAGTCGGCTTCGAGCGCCTGTCCGACGGGGTCGAATTTCGTCGAGAGCCGGTGCCACTGACCGCCGCCCTGGCGCCGGTAGGAGATCGCACCTCCGGCGACACCTGAATGGTCGTCGGAGACCGGGACCCGCAGGCGCTCCGGCCGGCCGGAACCGGGCTCGGCGAAGTATCCGGACGGCGCGACGTCGTCAAGCCTGACCACCGTCTCCGCGGCGGCGTCCTGGTTCACGTTGCCGGCCTGGTCGACCAGCCACACCGCGACCCGGTACTCGCCGGCCCGGGGAACCTTCATCTGCCTGATCGCTCCGGAACCGAACTGGGACACCGGGCCGGAGTCGTAACCAGGCCCAGTCACGCCGTACCGCGTGATCACGATCGGCGCCGCCACGCCTTGATCCGGGTTCACCCAGAAAAGGTCGAAAGCATTGGTGCGCTGCCAGGCCCCTCCCCCGGTTGCGTAAAGGCTCCGGGGCGCCGCCGGGGCGGTGTTGTCGGTCCGGATAGTCCTGTCCGCGAGGCATCCGTCATTGCCGGCGAAGTCGACCGCGCATTGCCGCAGAAGGTGAGGACCGTCGCTGAGTCCGGCCGTGTTGAAAGTGTGGCTCCCCCCTGCCAAAAGCGAACAGGGCCGCATCCGGGTGCCACGCCACTGGCCGGCAATCAGTTCCTTTCCGCAGCTGTGCTCGGTCTGGGCCCTGACCGAACCGTCGATCAGGGTCCGGCCGTACTGCAGGCCCGAGCCGGAGTCGGTCGAAGAGAAGTTGAGTGACTGCGAGCCGCGCATCCAGGAATTGCCCGCCAGGGCGCCACTGACCGAGGTCGCCGGAGCCTTCGAATCGTCGATCGTGATGGTCAGCCCACGGACCCCCGCCAGTGAACTGGTCCCGGACGAGCAGAACTTGTCCTCTGCCTTGCCGCAACGAAGCCGGGACTCGACCGATTCGGCGAACGGCGAGAAAGACGCGGCGAAATCACGCTTGACCAGGTCGGTTTCGCCGAGATCGAGGAACGACTCGAAGCTGCCGTTCGGTGTCGCCGAGCCGATCCGGTGCTGGAAACCGTCCTTCAGCACCTGCCAGCGCTGGCCGCGGATCGTGACGATTCCGGTGCCGGCCGGGGCCTGCCAGCGCCATCGGGCATATCGGGTGCCGGCCACGACCTCGGCCGAAGCCCGGGTCTCGGAGTTCAGGTGGACGTTCTCGAAAGGATCGGCCGAAGCCGGGGGCTGGCAGAACGAACTGCGGGTGAACTTGTCGGCGCTGCTGTCCGCCCAGCTCGCATCGTGCCCGACGTGCCAGCCGCACTGCGTGACCGTGTAGCGCGCAGCCAAGCCATTTTCCGGGACCGTGAATCCGGCCGCTGACATCAGGACGAGTGAAAGAATGACGGCTGTCCGTCGGCGCATGTTCGACTCCTCAGGTTGTGGCTTCTGCCCTCCCAAAGACCCGGGCGCCGGGAACTCGCCCCCCGTCTGCGAGAATTGGGGCATGGCCCTCCCCTCCGAAGCACAGGTAACCGAAAAGCTCACAGCCGTAATCGACCCCGAACTGCGGCGGAACATCGTCGAACTCGGAATGGTCCGATCGATCGACATCAAGCCCGATGGCGGGATCGACGTCACCGTCTCCCTGACCACGGCCGGCTGTCCGATCCGCTCCCACTTTCAGGATGCCGTCACCACCCAGGTGTCTTCGCTCGAAGGCGTGACCAAGGTCGGTGTCGGCTTCGACGTCCTCTCCGACGAAGAGAAGGGCGCCCTCCAACAGACGCTGGGCCGCGGCAAACTGCCCCAGGGCGCGCTCGCCCAGGTCAGCAACGTGATCTGCGTCGCCTCCGGCAAGGGCGGCGTCGGCAAATCGACGATGACCTCCAATCTCGCTGCCGCCCTCCAGGCCCAGGGCCTCAAGACCGGCGCTCTCGATTGCGACGTCTACGGCTATTCGATCCCGCGCATGCTCGGAATCGACGTCAAGCCCGATGTCAACGGCGAACGGAAGATCCTGCCTCCCGAAGCGCCATCGGGTGTGAAGACGATGTCGATCGGCTACTTCGTCGAAGAGAATTCGGCTGTCGTCTGGCGCGGTCCGATGCTCCACAAGGCGATCCAGCAGTTCCTCGAAGACGTCGCCTGGGGTGAGCTCGACTACCTCCTGCTCGACCTGCCCCCGGGTACCGGCGACATTGCCATGACCCTTTCCCAGCTCCTGCCCCAGGCCAAGATGGCAATCGTCACGACCCCGCAGCCTGCGGCCCAGTCGGTCGCCCGCCGGTCCGCCGAGATGGCGAACAAGGTCGACCTCGAGATCATGGGCGTGATCGAGAACATGTCCGGCTTCACCACGCCGGACGGAGAGAACTTCTCGATCTTCGGAGAAGGTGGCGGCCAGTTGCTCGCCGACGACATCGGGGTGCCGCTCCTCGGAGCGATCCCGCTCTCGGAAGAACTGCGCGAGCACGCGGACGAAGGCCGTCCGCTGGTCGTCGAGAAGCCGGAGTCGCCCGCCGGTGCGGCCATCATCGACATCGCCAGGCGCATCGTGGCGATGACGCCCCGTGAGCTGCCGATGCTCCAGGAGGTGCCCGCCGCAGCACCCGCAGCGCCGAAGCTCGGGGCGAATGCCCGGGAGCTTCCCGTCCTGCAGTAGAGATGGTTTCGCTGTGCGACCTGGATTGTGTGGTCCGACCGCAACGTTACGAGCACTGCCCTGTTTCGGCAGACACATATGCCCATGACCCAGACAGATCCCGCTGAACGCAAGTCCTCATCCCGCGCCTGGCTGCTCGCCGCAGCTCTGGTCATCGCGGGCCTTTTCGCGACGACGGCGCTGGCACCCGCTGCGGACGCGGTCCCGAAGGCTCCGAAAGGCTTCCTCGGCGTGGTCCCCCAGCAGAGCATCACCAGCACCGATACCAACCGCATGCACCGAGGCAAGGTCAAGTCCCTGAGGCTGGCGATCACGTGGGAGAGCATCCAGAAGAGGCGGGGCGGCAAGTATGACTGGACCCACATCGACTCGGCGATGTTCGCGGCCGCCAAGAAGGGCGTGCAGATCATGCCCACGCTCTATGCCACTCCGAAATGGCTGAGCCCCCGCTTCACCAACCTTCCGGTGGAGAGCAAATTCCAGCTCGACAGCTGGCGCAAGTTCGTGAAGGAAGCTGTCGAAAGGTACGGCCGTGGCGGAGTTTTCTGGAAGGTTTTCCCGTCCCTCAAACAGCTCCCCGTACGCGAATGGCAGATATGGAACGAAGTGAACTTCCATTACTTCGCGACTCCAGTGTCGCCGGCGAAGTACGGACGCCTCCTGGACGCTTCGGCCCGGGTAATCCGGAACAACGATTCCAGGGCGGAAGTAGTCACATCCGGGCTCTTCGCCCGTCCCAAGGGTTCGAGCCGGCGTGCCATGGATGCCGTCGACTTCATCCGCCAGCTTCCCAAGTACTCGCTCAACCGCAGCGTCGACTCGATCGCGATCCATCCCTACGCAGCGGACACCGCGACTCTCCGGCAGATCATGAAGCAGTTCAGGCGGGCCGCGATCCAGGCCGGTTATCGCAAGAAGTCGATCCAGGTCACCGAAATCGGCTGGGCTTCAGGCCGCAAGACGAATGCTTTCCTCACCGGCAGCAAAGCCGCCCAGGCACGTCAGCTGAAGTCAGCCTTCAACTACCTCGTCACCGACCGCCGGAAGCTCCGTCTGAAGAACGTCTACTGGTTCTCCTGGCGGGACTCCAATCCGGACATCGCCAATTGCAGCTTCTGTTACACGATCGGCCTGTTCGACTACCGCAGGAACGGCAAGCTCATCGCCAAACCGGCCTGGCGCCAGTTCGTCGAGTTCACCCGCGGCAAGCCCTAGGCCAGGGCTACCCCAGGCTCAGTTCTTGAAGTATTCGGCGTTCTTCTCGGTGTAGCTGGCCCACTCGGCGGGCAGCTGGTCTTCGGCGAAGCAGGCATCGACCGGGCAGGCTTCGACGCAGGCATCGCAGTCGATGCACTCGTCGGGGTCGATGTAGAGCATCTCGACCTTCTCGTAATCCGGTTCGTCGGGCGTCGGGTGGATGCAGTCCACGGGACACACTTCGACACACGAATTGTCCTTGGTACCAATGCATGGTTCGGCGATGACGTAGCTCATGGCCACGCATCTTAGTGCCTCGGCCAGGGTCTCGCCGCCTTGATCCCCGCGGAGCGTGGATCAAGACGTCAGGACCCGATCCTTGCCTGGGTGTCCGTCCCGAGGGGCCGGTGAACGCGCCCCATACAATGGTCGCCATGCAGTCCCGACCCACCGAGCTCCCTTGATTCTCCTCACCGGCGCGACCGGCTCGATCGGCTCGAGGCTCCTACCGCGACTCCTGGAGTCAGGAGAGCAGGTCCGTTGCCTGGTCCGCGAGCCGAGGCGGCTCGGCGACCAGCGGGTCAACGTCCAGATCACGATGGGTGACCTGCGCGAGCTCTCCGACCCGTACCTCCTGCGCCAGGCGATGCGCGGCGTCGACACGGTGATCCACCTGGCCGCATCGATCCGCGATCAGCCCCCTTACCGCGTCGAGGAACTGAACGGTCTCGCGACGGTCCGGCTGCTCGAAGCAGCCGAGAAGGCGGGCGTAAAGCGTTTCGTGTTCTTCAGCGCGCTGAACACCTCCGCGGTGCAGCGCACCCGGTTCTTCCG
>JBPPMI010000344.1:0-16269 GCA_051305975.1 Solirubrobacterales bacterium | reverse complement strand
CTTCTCGTTCGCGGAGGCGCCGGATGCGAAACCTCCGACCAGGAACAGCCCGATCAGCAATGCGATCAGGCCGGCCGGGAAGCGGCGGATGCCGGCCGTCACGGCGGCCCGGATCGCGGGCGCCTTCGACTCGTCACGCACGGTCGTCCGTACCCGGTATCCCTGCTCGGGGAGCTGGTTGAGGTCGCGGCCGCCGGGGTAGCCGGAGTCTCCGGCGACGAGGACCGTGGTGTCACTGTTTCCCGAGGATTCAGACATGTGACAAGCCTATGCGCTGCGCGGGCGGGAGTTTCTTCCGAACGGGACGGATAGGCTCGGTGGCAGGAGCCACATTCATCGGGCGTGAAGCCCGCCAGTCACAACGAGGAGGATTGTCTTCATGACAACCGCAGGCGGTACCCAGGGTCATCTGGACATAGGTGGAGTTTTCGAGCGAACCGGCGAAATCTACAAACAGAGTTTCGGAACGGTCTGGATCGTCGCCCTGATCATCCTGATTCCGTCCGCCATCATCGTCGGCTTGCTCGGCAATGACGGAATCCTCGGGTTCATCGGCTCCCTGGTGAATCTGGTGGCCAGCGCCTGGCTCGTCGGCTCCATCGTCAGGGTCGTCCAGGACGTCGAACAGGACGGCCGGGTCGACTGGGGAGTGGGAGAGATCCTCGGATCGGTCACGCCCAAGCTGATCGCGATCATCCTGCTGCAGCTCGTCACCGGAATCCTGATCGCCCTCGGCCTGATCCTTCTGATCGTGCCGGGTGTCATCCTCGCCCTGATGTGGGCCGTAGCACTGCCTTCCATGGTCGTCGAAGACCACGGCGTGTTCGACTCGATGTCCCGCAGTTCGGAACTGACCCGCGACAACCGCATGCGCATCCTCGGTGTCGGCCTGGTCGTCCTCGCGGCGTACCTCGTGATCGTCATCGTGGGCGGCCTCCTCGTGGCCCTCACTCCGATCGTCGGCATCATCGCGCTGATCATCCTCGGCGTCGTGCTCTACCCCTACATCGCGATCATCGGGGCGGTTCTCTACTACCGCCTGGTCGAGATGAAGGAAGGCGGAGTAGTAACCGCCGGAGTCCAGGAGACGGTAATCGCCGAAGAGACAGTCACCGATCCGGGAGCACCGCCGCCCCCGCCGGCTGTTTGATCCGAGGTGTCAGGCGGCGCTCCAGCCTCAGGACGTCCCTGACGACCACCCGCTCACGAGACCTTGATCTCGTACTCCAGCCAAGTGTCCTTTTCGACTTCGAATGAGTCGTAGAGGGCCTGAGCGGTCTTGTTGTCTGGGGCCGTGGCCCAGGTGAGGTGGCTGGCTCCCGATTCGCGCGCCAGTTCCATGCCGGCTTCGATCAGGGCCCGGCCGGCGCCTTTGCCACGGGCGGCCTCGTCGACGTAGAGGTCATTCATCAGCACGATGTTGGTCGCTGTCAGCGAAGACTTGTGCCGGTAGAAGCACCCGAACCCGACCAGCCCGTCACCGTCCCAGGCGCCTAGCAGCCAGCCACTGTGGCTGTTGCCGATGAAGCGGGAGAAGAACTGGCGATTCCGCTCGAGGTCGATGTCCTCGACTTCGTAGAAGGTCTGGTAGGCCATGAGTAGCGGCTCCACGGTTTCGAGCTCGGCCTCGGTGATCGGGCTGATTTCAATGGGCATGCCCCGAGCGTACCGGCAGACAGCCGAAAAAGTTCCCGCTGCCAGGGGATGCCGGTTAGCGTCGAAGGGCTTCATCAAAAGCCAATTTCGAGGAGGGCGTGATGAGTGAGACGCAAGAAGGAGCCTCCCTTCGCGGCGGGTGGAGTACGAGGTCAAGGACCCGAGCCGATGGGCTACTGCCACTGCACCCGATGTCAGCGGTGGACCGGTTCCAACTTGGACGCACCACAGTTCGCGGAGAACCCGCCAGGCTGACCTGCAGATTCGCGCCGCTACGTCACTCTGGCAACGGTTTCACCTCTATATGGCCGTAAACCGTTGCCAGAGCGTTCAGGCGCATGGGGTGCGGCAAGTTCTGTCCCGCGGGCAGGGGCCGGGGCTTCCAGGCGGTAACAGAATCGGACCAACCGGTTTGTCCGGCCCGTTAGGGTGGAGACCGGTGCCAATTCACGACCCGGGAGCGTAAATCGCGTGGCACGTCCGACCGATAGCAACGAACAACTCCTCTGCAGTTTCTGTGGCAAGTCCCAGAGGCAGGTAAAGAAGCTGATCGCCGGGCCCGGCGTGTACATCTGCGATGAATGCATAGACCTCTGCAACGAGATCATCGATGAGGAGATGGTCGCCCACACCTCGAAGGCTCCCGGCCTCGACCTCGAACAGCTGCCGAAGCCCCAGGAGATCAACGCGATCCTCGACGAGTACGTGATCGGCCAGCCGAGCGCCAAGCGCGCCCTCTCGGTCGCGGTCTACAACCACTACAAGCGGGTCCGCATGGCGGAGAACGAGGATCCTGACGTCGAGCTCCAGAAGTCGAACATCATGCTGCTCGGTCCCACCGGCTGCGGCAAGACCCTTTTGGCCCAGACGCTCGCCCGGATCCTCAACGTGCCGTTCGCGATCGCCGACGCCACCGCGCTCACCGAAGCCGGTTACGTCGGTGAAGACGTCGAGAACATCCTGCTCAAGCTGATCCAGGCCGCCGACTACGACGTCAAGAAGGCCGAGACCGGGATCATCTACATCGACGAAATCGACAAGATCACGCGAAAGGCCGACAACCCCTCGCTGACCCGTGACGTTTCCGGCGAGGGCGTCCAGCAGGCGCTGCTGAAGATCCTCGAGGGCACCACTGCTTCAGTTCCCCCCCAGGGGGGACGCAAGCACCCTCACCAGGAGTTCCTCACCCTCGACACGACGAACATCCTCTTCATCTGCGGCGGCTCGTTCTCCGAGCTCGAAGGGGTGATCGAGCGCCGCGTCAGCAACACCGGCATCGGCTTCGGTGCCGCGATGACCAACGATGCCCAGGACGATCCGGGCGAGCTTTTCGAGCAGGTGCTGCCGGAAGACCTGATCGACTACGGCCTGATCCCCGAGTTCATCGGCCGCCTGCCAGTCGTGGCGGCGCTCCATCAGCTGACGCGCGACGACCTGGTCCACATCCTCACCGAACCCCGCCACGCCCTCGCGAAGCAGTTCCAGCGCTTCTTCGAGTTCGACGGCATCGAGCTGGTCTTTGCCGATGATTCACTCGAGGCGATCGCCGACAACGCCCTCGAGCGCGAGACCGGCGCCCGCGGACTCAGGTCGATAATCGAGAACACGCTGCTCGACGTCCAGTTCGAGCTGCCTTCACGCGCCGACGTGACCAAGTGCGTGGTCACGCGCGAGACGATAGAGAAGGGTCAGACACCGATGCTGGTGACCGATGCCAATCTCGAGATCGCCGAGTCCGGGCCGGACCTCGACGAGTTCGGCGAGCAGACCGCCTGACCTATTCGGTCGGCCCGGCGCGGAGCGACCGGTGCCGGTTCTGCCGGGACCCGAGGCCGACCTGCGCTATTGCATCGAGTCCGGCCAGGCCGAACGTGGCGAGCATGGTCAGGATCTCGCCCCCGTGCCGAACCGCGCGCGGCGCGATCAGGAAGAACGTGGCTTGCGCTTCCGGGCGCCGCAGTTCATCCAGCAGCCGCGAGGTCCAAACGGGTTCGGGCCGTCGTCGTAAGTGAGGGCGATCGCCATTGCGGAATACCACTACCCGGCCGCGCTCGGTTGAATCCACCGAAGTATCATCGGCGACTTGGACGCCGAGGCCAGACAGAAGCTCGAAGAGACCACCCGCTGGCAGCCCGGCGAGGCGGAAGCGCGGATTTTCGGCGAGTGGATGGACGGCGGTTACTTCCATCCGGAGGCGACCGGCACCGCTGACGAGAACTTCTCGGTCGCGATCCCGCCGCCGAACGTGACCGGCGTGCTCCACATGGGCCATGCGCTCAACGGCTCGATGCAGGACGCCCTCGTCCGCATGAACCGGATGCGTGGCAAGAACACGCTCTGGATCCTCGGCATGGACCACGCCGGCATCGCCACCCAGTCGGTCGTGGAGAAGCGGCTGAAGGAAGACGGCATCGACCGCCACGAGATCGGCCGCGAGGCCTTCACCGAGCGGGTCTGGAAATGGAAGGTCGACTACGCCGCCCGGATCAAGGGTCAGTACCAGCGGCTCGGCGCCTCCGTCGACTACGAGCGCGAGCGCTTCACTCTCGATGACGACTATGCCCTCGCCGTCCGCAAGGTCTTCACCGCCCTCTACGAGAAGGGCTACATCTACCGCGACAACTACATGGTCAACTGGGACCCGGGCTCGCAGTCCGCGATCTCCGACCTCGAAGTCGTGAACCGGGAGATGACCGACACGCTCTACTCGGTCGACTACCCCGTCGAAGGGACCGACCGGGTCCTGACCGTCGCCACGGTCCGGCCGGAGACGATGATGGCCGACACCGCCGTCGCCGTAAACCCGGAGGACGAGCGTTACGCCGACCTGATCGGCAAGTTCTGCATCCTGCCCCTGGTCGGTCGCCGACTGCCGATCATCGCGGACGAGCACGTTGACATCGAATTCGGCACCGGCGCCCTGAAGATCACTCCCGGCCACGACGTGAACGACTTCGAGATCGGCCGGAAGCACGGCCTCGACGAGATCAGCGTTATCGGTGAGGACGGCCGCATGACCGATCAGGCCGGCGAGCGCTTTGCCGGGATGACCGTCGCCGAGGCCCAGGTCGCCGTGGCCGAAGCCCTCCGCGAAGAAGGGGTGCTCCGGGCCCGGGAGGACTACGTCCATTCGGTCCCGTTCTCGGAGCGCTCCGGTGAACGCATCGAGCCGCTCATCTCCCTCCAGTGGTTCTGCAAGATGGACGAGCTCGCCGCTCCGGCCATCGCCGCGGTCGAGAACGGTGACGTCAACATCACCCCCGACCAGTGGAAGCGCGTCTACCTCGACTGGATGAACGAGATCCGTCCGTGGTGCGTGTCGCGCCAGCTCTGGTGGGGTCACCGGATTCCCGTCTGGTACCGCGGCGACGAGGTCTACTCCGGCGAGGTCGCGCCTGAAGGCGACGGCTGGGTCCAGGAAGACGACGTGCTCGACACCTGGTTCTCGTCGGCGATCTGGCCCTTCGCCACGCTCGGCTGGCCCGAGGAGACCGCGGAGCTGAGGTCGTTCTACCCTACCGACTTCCTGACTACCGCCCGCGAGATCCTATTCCTCTGGGTCGCGCGGATGATCATGACCGGCATCGAGTTCGCCGGCGACATCCCCTTCAGGGACGTCTACGTCCATTCGGTGATCCAGGCCCGCGACGGCCGGCGCATGTCGAAGAGTCTCGGCACCGGCATCGACCCGCTCACCGAAATCGACGAGCACGGCGCCGACGCCCTGCGTTTCGGACTGCTGGCGATGTCCTCGACCCAGGACGTGCGGTACTCCGACGCCAAGGTCCAGCAGGGGCGAGACCTCTCCAACAAGCTCTGGAACGCTTCGCGGCTGATCCTCCTGAATGCCGATGAGCCAGTAGACCGCTCGCTGCCGGAGAAGCCGGCCGCACTCGAAGACCGCTGGATCCTGTCCCGCCTCGAGAGCACGATCGAGAGCGTCACCAAGCTGCTCGGTGAATACGACTTTGCCCACGCCGCCCAGGAGATCTACACATTCGTATTCTCCGAGCTCTGCGACTGGTACCTCGAGATCGCCAAGCCGCGGATCTATGACAAGGACGAAGAGGCTGCGAAGGTCCTGCTCCACACGCTCGAGCGCACCCTCGCCCTCGTCCACCCGGTGATGCCGTTCGTGACCGAGGAGATCTGGAGCTACCACCCGTACCGCGAGGGCCACCTCGTGGTCCACGAGTTTCCGGAGACGATCGAATCGCTGCGCGACCTGACCTGCGAGTCCGAGGTCGGAGCCGCGATCACCCTGACCCAGCGACTGCGCAGCTGGCGCGACATGGCAGGAGTGCCGCCGAAGATCGTGCTCGACGCGACCGGCGGTGAGACCGACGTGCCCGAGTTCGTCTCGCGCCTCAGCCGGGTCAGCCTCGGAGCGGAAGGCGGCGAGCCGGTAGCGGTTGTGGAGGGCTATGGCATCCTTCCTTCGGACGGACTCGACATGACGGCGCTGACCAGCCGGCTGAACGTGCGCCGCGGCAAGCTCGAAACCGAAGCGAAGAAGATCGAAGGCAAGCTCGGCAACGAGCGTTTCGTCGAAAAGGCCCCGGCCGAAGTCGTGGCCGAAGAGCGCGGGAAGCTCGAGCGCATCCACGCCGAGCTCTCCGAGCTCGGCTGACCCCGGGCGTCGGGCTGAACGCGATGTTCGATCCTGACGTCCACCTCAACTCACTCGAAGCGATCGGCTGGAAGCTCGGCCTGGAACGGATGAACCGGCTCTGTGACGAGCTTTCCCGCCCGCAGGACAGGTTCGAGTCGATTCACATCGTCGGCACCAACGGCAAGTCCTCGGTCGCCCGTATGAGTGCGGCCCTGCTCGATGCCCACGGCAGGAAATCCGGCTGTTCGGTCTCACCGCACATCGCGCGCTGGTCCGAGCGGGTAATGGTCGGTGGCAAGGACCTGGACCCCGAAGCGTGGGGCGCCGCGGTCGAACGGACCGCCGATGCCGCCGATGCCGTCAACGAGACCCTCGACGAAGGCGAAGTAGTCACTCAGTTCGAAGCGGCCACCGCCGCCGCCTTTCTTGCGATGGCCGACGCCGGGGTGGAGGTGGCCGCGATCGAGGCCGGGCTGGGTGGCCGGCTCGACGCCACCAATACGATCGATTCCAGCGTCACCGTCCTCACGTCGATCGGCCTCGACCACACCGAGTTCCTCGGTGACACCGAACTCGAGATCGCCGGGGAGAAGCTCGCGGTCCTGAAACCCGGGACCACACTGGTCCTCGGTCACCTGGCCCCCGAGATCGAACGGCTGGCCCGCGACCACGCAGAGCGGCTCGACTGCGACGTGAGGGCCGCCGGTGACGGGGGAGAAGTGTTTGAACACCACATCGCCGCCCGGTATCAGCGCGCGAACTTCGCGGTGGCCGCGTTGGCCGTCGAAGCCCTGCTCGGTGAGGTCGATGACGGGATCGTGAGGCAGGTCGCCGGGAACATGGTGGTGCCCGGAAGGCTTGAGCAGATCGGCCACGATCCGCCTTTCTTCGTCGATGTCGCCCACAACCGGCCGGGGGCCGCCGCGCTCGCGGGGTCCCTGCCCGAGATCGCCGACGGGCGCCCGGTGATCGCGGTGATCGGGGTCCTGACCGACAAGGATGCGGCCGGCATGCTGAAGGAGCTGGCCGGCGTCGTCGACACGGCGATCCTCACCGAGCTTCCGGCGAAGGCCCTCTCCGACTGGGGGCGGCCTGGTGCACGTTCTTTCCCGGCGGCCGAGCTCAAGGCGTTCGCCGACCGTCAGGGCATCCCGTCGGAGGCTCTGCCGAGCACTCGTGAAGCGCTGTCCAGAGCCGGAAACATCGCCCGCGAACGGGACGGTCTCGTCCTGGTTGCGGGTTCGCATTTCCTGCTCTCGGCAGTGGAATAGCCCGGCAAGGCCCGGCCCAGCGGCCGGCGGAGCGGCCGGTTTCTGCCCACTATGCGACCATTACCGGGTGAATCGTCAGACTGGCTCTCAACTGCTGTCGATGATGGCGCTGGTCGCTGCCGTAGTGGCGATAGTGATCCTCGTCTTTTTCGGCATCGGGTATCTATTCGGAAGGATGTTCCTCTAGCACCTCATGCCACTCGCCATCTTCGGAATCGAAAACACCGCCATCAATCTCGTCGTCACATTCGCGATCCTCTGCGTGGCCGCGATCTACCTCGCCACGATCGTCTACGTATTCACGGACGCCCGCCGCCGCATCGCGGACCCGTTCCTCGTCGGCTGCGCCACCGCCGCCTCGATCTTTCCTTTCGTCGGCACGATCGTCTACACGATCCTCCGACCCCCGGAGTTCCTCGAAGACGTCCGCGAACGCGAGACCGAGGTCCACGCCTCCGAAGTGCGTCTGAAGCACCTCGAAGCCCACTCGTGCCACAAGTGCGGTTACCCCACCGAGACCGACTTCGTGCGCTGTCCCTCGTGCCGCACCCGCCTCAAGGCAGAATGCCCGACCTGCTCGCGCCCGGTCGGCATCGACTGGAAGCTCTGTCCCTACTGCGAGACCCAGCTGGTCGCGCCGAAGCGTTCTTCGCGCAGCTCGTCCAAGCCGGGTTCCAAGCCGAGGGACCCGGAACGCGCCGAAAAGAAGCGCCGCCGGTCCAAGGAGACACCCGAAGGCCAGCCCCAGGCCGCCGAACGTTCTTCCAGCCGCAAGTCTTCGCGCAGTTCGTCGTCCGACCGCGATTCGGGTCGTCGTAAAGCGCCTTCCTCCGAAGAGACGGTCGAGAGTGCCGCAGCCCGGCCCTCATCCGACGACCGCCCGGAGCGTTCGAGCCGGCGCACTCCGCGTTCGGCCCGCCGCAATCCCTCCAGCTCGGATGACTCTCCGTCCAAGCCCATCAACAGTGGTGATTCGCCGGCTCCGAGCCGGTCCCCGGAATCCCGCTGAGTCTCGCTTCACACCCACCACAACCCGATAACGGAGTCTCAAACCCATGCCGCAAACCCTGATCCTGGTCAAGCCTGACGCCTTCGAACGCTCCCTCACCGGCGAGATCCTCTCCCGATTCGAGAACAAGGGCCTGAAGATCGTCGCCCTCAAGAAGCTGACCGCCACCGAAGCCATCGCCAACGAGCACTACGCCGAGCACACCGAAAAGCCATTCTTCGGCGAACTGGTCGACTTCATCACCGGTGGCCCTCTGGTCGCCGCGGTCCTCGAGGGACCCGAAGCCGTCCCGGCCGCCCGTCAGTTGATCGGTGCCACGAACCCGGTCGAAGCCGCTCCTGGCTCGATCCGCGGAGACTTCGCCCAGGAAGTGACCTTCAACATGGTCCACGGCAGCGACTCGGACGAGTCAGCTTCGCGTGAGATCGGAATCTGGTTCCCCGAAGGCGTTTGACCGGCCTGTAGGGAACGGCGGCGGGGTGCGGAGGTACCGCCTCCGGGACAGAAGCCCGCCACACAGGGGTTGAGCCCCGGAAGCGCCTCAAGCGAGCCCTCCGGGGGCACCTCCGCACCCCACCACCGTTCAGGAGGGCCACCTTCCGTCCACCGTGAACGGAAAGGGAGCGTTCTTCGCCGTGCTTTGTTCCCATATGCACCCAACGCGGCAAAGAATGGATCGAGCGGATCTGACAGGCTGGAAGCATGTCAGCCTTTCCGGTGATCCTCGCTTCTGGGTCTCCTCAGCGTAAAGAGCTCCTCGAACGGCTTGGGATCGAGTTCGAGGTCAAGGTCTCCGGGGTCGAGGAGATCGTCCATGGCGATCCTGAAGAAGTGGTGCTTGCCAACGCGCTGCTGAAGGCCCGGGCCGTGGCCGATGACGGTTGGATAGTCATCGGTTGTGACACCGATGTCGTGGTCGAGGACCACATCATCGGCAAGCCCGAAGACGAAATGCGGGCCCGCGAGTACCTGGCCCAGCTGTCGGGCCGCGTGCACCGCGTTTTCAGCGGCCTCGCGATCATCGGGCCCGGGGTCGACCAGGCCCGAACCGGGGTGGAGGTCACCGAAGTGCGGTTCCGGGACCTCACCAGCCCGGAGATCGAGCGTTACCTCACCAGCGGCGAATGGCGGGGCCGGGCCGGCGGCTACGCGATTCAGGGCCGGGGATCGGCTCTGGTAGCGGGGATCGAAGGGGACCTGGCCAACGTGATCGGGCTTCCGGTCGGCCTGCTGCTCGACCTCGCGCCCGAACTCGACGTCTGAACCGGCCGACCATCTGTTCCCGGTAGGATCCCGGGCCGGACCTCCCGTCCAGGTTCGTGAATCCACGCCCGCCTGCAAGTACTCGAACAGACGCCTCGCAGACGGCACCATTCGCGCTGATAAGTGAGAAAGTCCCTCACCCGCGCCCCGTCGTTTCGCGACGATCTACGCCAACTCCGCAAACCAAGGTTTCAAGCCGTGTACCGAAAGCAAGTTCGCCGCCGCCGAGCGGTCCTCATAGGGCTGGTCCTACTCGGTTTCGTGCTGCTCACGGCAACCTTCGGCCAGGGCTCGGGTGCTTTCGGCGGAGGTCTCGGCACCGTCTTCGGCCCCGTCCAGGACGGGGCCAGCCGGGTCTTCAAGCCCGCGCGTGACCTCGTCAACTGGTTCGACGAGACGATCGAGGCCCGCGGGGAGCGGGAACGGCTGGAGACGCAGCTCGCCGAATCGAGAAATCAGGCGGTCGCGGGACAGGTGGCGCTCCAGGAGAACAAGCAGCTCCGCGGAATGGCCAGCCTCCAGGAAGAAGCCGGCATCGCTCCCGGATACGAACCGGTCACCGCGTCGGTGGTCACCAGGTCACCGACCGTCTGGTTCTCGACCCTCGGTATCGATCGCGGATCGAACGACGGGATCAAGCAGAACGATCCCGTAGTCAGTGCCGATGGGCTCGTCGGCCACATCAGCTCGGTCAGCCGGGGGGATGCCGTCGTCACCCTGATCACCGACAGCAACAGCGCGGTCAGCGCCAAGGTCGTGCCCGGCGGAGCCCAGGGCGTGGTCCGGGCGACGGTCGGCGCACCGGACAAGCTCGTGCTCGAGTTCCTCGACCAGACCAAGAACATCACCAGGGGCCAGAGCATCGTCACCTCCGGCTGGCGCGGGGAGGGGCTTTCTTCGCTCTACCCGCGGAACATCCCGATCGGCGAAGTCACTAGCGCACCGATCGACGAGCGCGAGGCGATCCAGACCGTCGACCTGAAGCCCTACCCGAACATGCGGAACCTCGATCTCGTCCAGGTCCTGACGGGCGGTAACCGCGGATGATCGTCACCAACAAAGTCGCTGTGCGCATCGCCCTGCTCGTGCTCCTCTTCGTGCTGCTCCAGTCGGGGTTCTTCTCCCTCGTCGAAGTTCTGCACACTTCGTTCTGGATCCTGCCGGCCTGCGCCGCCATCTTCGGCCTGCTGGGCGGCAGCATGGTGGGGGCCACCGTGGGGTTCTCGATCGGCTTCCTCTCGGACGCACTCGACGACGGCCCGCTCGGCACGGCCGCCCTGATCTTCATGGGCGTCGGCTACCTAGCCGGCCTCTACCGCGAACGCGGGGAGCAGCCCGACCGCCTGGTCACCGCCGGCCTCTGCGGGGCCGCGACGGTCGTCTCCAGCATCAGTCTCGGGATCTTCACGACCGTTCTCGGCCTCGATGCCTCGGTCAGCCCGGCGATCCTGCTCGAGGTGATCATCCAGGGTCTCTATGGTTTCTTACTCGCCTTTCCCCTTCACGCCCTGGTCCGCAGGGTCCTCCGGCCCGCATTGATCGACGAGAGGCAGGGACGCCCCCGGCGGACCGCCGCTTTGACCGATTTTGGGGGTTCTTAGAAATCCATGAGATTCCAGCCCGTAATCCCGAAGACCAAACACCGCCGCGGTACCGCTCTGCGCGTGGCGATCATCGGCGGCGTCGGGCTCTTCCTCTTTTCGGTCCTCTTCTTCCGCCTCTGGTCGCTCCAGGTCGTGACCGGGGACGAATATCTGGCTGAGGCGACCGAGAACCGCACCCGCGAACTCCGGCTCCGGCCGCCGCGCGGACGCATCCTCGACCGCGACGGCAACGTGCTGGTCGACAACCGGACGAGAATGGCCCTGCAGCTCGACCCGGTCGAGGTTCCCGAGCCGGGTCCCGAGCGCCGGAAGCTGTTCGAATCGGTTGCGGAAGTCATCGACCGGAAGCTCGAATGGGTCCAGGACCGGTACCGCAAAGAGATCGAGGACAACCCGCCAGGCAGCCCGATCACGCTGGCCGACGACGTCGACGACGACCTCGTCTTCTACCTGCAGGAGCATCAGGCCCAATACCCCGAGATCCAGGTCAACCGGGTCTTCGTCCGCAAGTATCCGGAGGGATCGGAGGCTGCCCACCTGCTCGGGAGCGTCGGCGAAGTGACCGCCGAAGACCTGGAGGAAACTGACGATCCCGAGATCCAGGGCGGCGACGCGCTCGGCAAGGCGGGAATAGAACAGACCTACGACCACACGCTGCGGGGATCCGCCGGCACCACCAAGTTCCAGGTCGATTCCCGGGGCAGGGTCAAGGGCCAGCTGAACTCCGAAACCCCGGTCCCGGGGAAGACGCTGCGGCTCACCCTCGACCAGGACGTCCAGGAAGCGGGTGAGGCGGCCCTCGGATCGATCGGCCTGCCCGGCGGGTTCGTCGCCATGAACGTCGACGACGGAGAGGTGCTGGGCCTCGGTTCGGCGCCGACGTTCGACCCGGACGAGTTCACCCGGCCGCTCACCCAGAAGCGAGTGGACGAGCTGTACGACGAGGACAATGGCGCGCCCCTGTTCAACCGGGCGATCGCCGGCGCCTACCCCGTCGGCTCGATCTACAAGCCGTTCACGGCGATCGCCGCCCTCGACGGGGGCGTCATCTCGCCCACGGACGTGATCCAGGACGGCGGCCAGATCGAGATCGCCGACCAGGTCTTCACCAACGCCGGCAAGGAACCCCACGGTCCGGTCGACCTGCGACGGTCGCTCGAGGTCTCTTCCGACGTCTACTACTACCTGCTCGGCGCGAAGATGAACGGCACCAACCAGCTCCAGGACTGGTCGAAACAGTTCGGCATCGGTGAGACCACGGGCATCGACCTGCCGGGTGAAGCCGCCGGCTTCCTGCCTTCGAAGGCGGCTATCAACAAACGTGACCGCGAGGAACCGGACAACCCCTTCGCCGTGCCGTGGGTGATCGGTGACAACATCCAGCTCGCGATCGGTCAGGGCTCGCTCCAGGCCGATCCGCTCCAGATGGCCGTGGCGTACGCCGCCCTCGGCAACGGCGGCACCATCTACAGGCCCCGGCTGGTCAAACAGACCGAAGACGCCGCCGGCCGGGTACTCGACGAAACCGAACCAGTGCCCGTCCGGAAAATCCCGCTCGACCCCGGTGCCCGCGACGTGATCATGGGTGGCCTCCACGACGCCGCGCAGGAACCGGATGGAACGTCCTACCAGGTGTTCGGTGGTTTCCCGGTCCCGGTCGCCGGCAAGACCGGTACGGCCGAGCGCCCGCCTAACGGCGACCAGGCCTGGTACGCCGTACTCGCGCCGTACCCCGATCCCGAGATCGTCGTGATCACGACGATCGAACAGGGTGGCTTCGGCGCCGACACCGCCGCCCCGGTAGCCCTCCAGATCCTCTCCGCCTACTTCGACAAGCAGGCCAAGGCCGTCTCCGGTGGCAGCGGGAACGTCGAGTGATGGAGTCCTCACGGGTCAGCCGGAGCGAAGTCGGCTCCTTCCACCACCGAACTTCGCTCCTCGACCGAATCGGCGTCCGGGACATGGACGGATGGCTGATGTTTTCGGCTCTGGGACTGCTCGCCTGTTCACTGCTGACCCTTCACCAGGGCAGCAGGAACGCAATCCCCGGCTCCCCCGACTACTACATGCAGCACCAAGCTCTGTACGGTCTGGTGGGAATTGTTGCGATGTTTCTCATCTCGAGGGTCGATTACTCACGCTTCCGCGAATTGCGGGTGGGTATCTACACGTTCCTTTGCTCCTCGATCTTTGCGGTTTTCGCTTTCGGCGTTGCCGCGAGAGGGTCAACAAATTCGCTCGAACTTCCATTTTTCACCTTCCAGCCAGCCGAACTGGGCAAGCTTCTGCTCGTCCTCTCCCTGGCCGGATTCGTCATTGACGGAGCCCGACGTGGCTCCGAAGGACAAAGGACGATCCGATACCTGGCGCTTGGTTTTGCGCCAACCGGTCTCGTTCTCCTGCAGGACCTCGGCACCTCTCTGGTGTTCGGGGCGATCACGCTCGCGATCATGGTTGCCGCAGGGGTGCGCTGGACGCACCTCGCAGCGATCGGAGGGGGCCTGGCGGTATTCATCGCCATCGTCCTCGTCGCAATGCCGATGGCCGGTGCTCCGCTTCTCAAGGAGTACCAGCAGGAGAGGCTCACGTCTTTCCTCGAGCCTTCTTCGGATATCGGAGACGCGGGCTACCAACAGAACCAGGCCAAAGTCGCCGCAGGATCCGGTGGAACTACCGGACGTGGCGATCAGGCAACCCAGTCACGCCTCGGCTTCGTGCCCGAGCGACACACCGACTTCATTTTCGCGGTGGTCGCCGAGCGGTACGGATTCGTCGGGGCCGCACTGGTCCTATCCCTTTTTGCCCTCCTTTTCTGGCGGGCGTTGCGTCTGATGACGCTCTCGAAGAATTTCTACGGAACTCTTGTTGCCGCCGGCATTGCCGCGGCGATCATGTTCCAGGTCTTCGTCAATGTGGGAATGAACCTCGGCATCATGCCGATCACCGGCATACCCTTGCCACTGATGAGTTACGGAGGGTCGGCGGTTATCGCCACCTTCTTAATGCTCGGGGTCCTGCAGAGCATTCATATTCAGTCGCGCGCCGGTCAGAGGGGTCCCTGGATTCACTGAGAATTCCAGGGCAACCAATCTGAACGGAAACACCTGAAATGAAAAAAACGATTGTTGTATCGGCCGACCGCGGCGAAACCCGCGTGGCCGTACTTGAAGCAAAGACCGTGAAGTCCCAGCGGGAAGTCGCCGAGGTCTACATCGAACGGCGTGGCGGACGCTCGCTCGTCGGAAACATCTATCTCGGCAAGGTCGACAACGTCCTGCCCGGGATGGAAGCCGCCTTCGTCGACATCGGCCTCGAGCGGAACGGATTCCTCCACGTTGACGAGATCCTTCTCCCCGACGGCCAGCAGGCTCCGAAACGCGGACGTGGCACCGGCCGCCGCATCGACGAGCTGATCAAGCCGAAGCAGGAGATCCTGGTCCAGGTGATCAAGGACCCGATCAAGAGCAAGGGCGCCCGCCTTTCCATGAACGTCACCATCGCCGGCCGCTACCTCGTATACGCGCCCTCCGGAACCGGAGTCGGCGTCAGCCGCCGCCTGGTCGACAAGGAGCGCGAGCGCCTGCGCCGCATGGTCAGCCGCAGCTACGACGGGCCGGGCGGACTGATCGTCCGCACCGCCGCCCACGGAGCCAAGAAAGCCGACTTCACCCGCGAGGTCTCTTACCTCCATCGCCTGAGCGCCGTGCTCGAGAAGAGGAAGAAGGGCGTAAAGGCTCCTTCACTCGTATTCCAGGAGCAGGACCTGCCGGTGCGTGTCCTCAGGGACGTCTTCCTCAACGAGTTCGACCGCGCGATCATCGACGACCAGAAGCAGTTCGACCGGGTCACCAGCTTCTTCGAGCGCACGGCCCCGGAACTGGTCGAGCTGGTCGAGCACTACGAAGGCACCAAGCCGCTCTTCGAGAAGTGGGAGATCGAGAAGGCGATCCAGTCAACCCTCGGAAGCCGTATCGACCTGCCGTCGGGTGGCTACCTGATCATCGATTACACCGAGGCGCTGACCGTCATCGACGTCAACTCCGGCTCGTTCACCGGTCGCGGCAAGGGTGGGCTCGAAGAGACCATCACCCGCGTCAACAACGAAGCTGCAGCCGAGGTCGTCCGCCAGCTCAGGCTGCGCGACATCGGTGGCATCATCGTCATCGACTTCATCGACATGGCCAAAGGC
The DNA here is from genome assembly GCA_051305975.1 of Solirubrobacterales bacterium. Lineage (GTDB taxonomy): Bacteria > Actinomycetota > Thermoleophilia > Solirubrobacterales > 70-9 > 67-14. The sequence goes on along the minus strand of JBPPMI010000344.1, from coordinate 665 downwards.
AAGAACCGCGACAAGGTTCTCGGAACCCTGCGCAGCGCGCTCGACGCCGACAAGAGCAAGAGCTACCTGGTCGAGATCTCTCCGCTCGGGCTGGTCGAGATGACCCGCCAGAACATCACTGACGGCGTGCGCGAGATCCTCACGATCAAGTGCCCGACCTGTGACGGAGACGGTGTGGTCCTCTCAGCAGAGACCGTGGCCCTCGAAGGCCTGCGGAAGATGCGGGAGATCGCGTCCGATCATCCCGATGAAGAGGCTTTCCTGATCAGGGTCCACCCGAAGGTGGCGGCCCTGCTCAACCATCCCGACAGCGGATTGCTCGAACTCGAAGCCGAGAATGGCAAGCAGTTCCACTTTGAAGGTGGAGAGGCACTGCCGATTGACAACTTCGAGCTGATCGAGTCCGGCGAGCGGGTAAAGATCGAAGAACGCGCACTGCCGTTCAGGCCGGACGAAGAGGTCTTCGTGAAGATCGAAGAACCCCACATGTACAACGCCGATGACGCGATCGCGCGGATCGACTCGTACATAATCTCGGTGACGGGCGCGGCCAGTGTGGTCGGCTCCCGCAAGCTGGTCAAGATCGAATCGGTCGAGCGGGCATCTGCGGTCGCTTCGCTTCTGCCGGATGCAGAGCAGCCCGAAGATACGACCCCGAAGAAGGC
>JBPPMI010000343.1:0-8688 GCA_051305975.1 Solirubrobacterales bacterium | reverse complement strand
GCTTCGAGGTCGAGCAGGTGGACCAGGTTGTGATGCGGCACCTCGTGCTCGAGCAGCTTCAGGATGAGGTCGGTGGCCGACACCACCGGCTTGATGCCCAGCAGGTCGAAGTGCGCGCGGTTCCGGGGATTGTTGACCCGGGCGATGATCCGCTCGACGTTGTACTTGTCCTTCGCCACCTGGCAGATCAGGATGTTGTCCTCGTCGTCGCCAGTCACGGCGATCACCATCTCGGCCCGTTCGATCCCCGCACGCTCAAGCACCCAGAGTTCCGAAGCGTCGCCGTACTGGATGTTGTGCTCGAGCTCCTGCTCGACCAGCAGGTACCGGTTCCGCGAGTTCTCGATCATCGTCACTTCGTGACCCTGCCCCAGAAGTTCCCGGGTGAGGTTGACCCCCACCTTGCCCGCGCCGACGACGATCAGGTACACGGCTCAGCCACCTCCGCCGGCAGCCTGGCGCAGCTCGGTCTCGAGCATGTCGACGGCGACCCTGGTCGGACAGACGGTGCGGAGGCCCTGGGTGCTGTACCACTCGGCCCTCAGCGGATCGAGGATCCGGGCGATCACCGTCTCCACCTCATACCGGCGCTGGGCGATCTGCGAGATCACGATGTTGGTGTTGTCGCCGTTGGTGGCCGCGACGAAAGCGTCAGCCTGGTCGATCCCGGCGGCTTCGAGGGCATCGACCTCCAGGGCGGTGCCGACCGCGAACAGGCCGCCTGACTCCTCCCAGCCGCCGTCAAGGCCGACCTCGAGCCGCGCATGGGACTCGGGATCCTGGTCGAGCACCGACACGGTGTGGCCATCGGAGAGCATCGCGCGGGCCAAAGAAGAACCGACCCTGCCGCAACCGATGATCAAGACGAACATCAAACGATCCTATTCCAGGGAGACATCACGTGGGTGGTGCCGTGAGCAGCACCCGGCAGGGCGAGCGCTTCAGTACGTAGGCGGTGATCGGGCCGATCTCGTCGGGACGCGAGTCACCCGTACCTCCGAGCATCCAGCCACCCTTGATCGGGCTCGGTGGCTCTGCTCCGAGCACTACCGCATCGGCGTCCCAGCGTCGTGCGGCATCGATGATGCCGCTGCCGATCTTGCGGGTCCGGACGATCTCCACTCCCACCTGGACATCGGCGTATTCCTCCGCGATCTCGCGGGCGCGCTCCGTGGCCCGGTACGCCTCGGTTTCGATCTTCTGGTCGATCGGGCCCTCCAGTTCGAGTGACATCGGCACCTCGATCAGATAGAGGACGGTGAGTCGGGCACGGCCGTCATCGGAACCGGTGTCCTCGTCGGCGGCCAGACGGCCGGCGGTACTGACGATGTCGTCGTCGAGTTTCGTGCCGAAGATCGGCACGATGATGTTGTGGAGCGAGATCGAAACCTTCGGTCTGGTCAGGGCCCGGGGGTCGACCGTCACCTGCTTCGTCAGGCTGACCTGCTCGATCCCCTTGCGGTAGATCACGTACGCGATCAGTCCGGTCAGCAGCCAGGCGAGACCGACCCAGCGCGCCGCGTCGTGGAGCACCACGACGGAGACCAGCGCGAGACCACTGAGCAGGGCGCCGACGACCGCGGGAAGCGGGATCGAACGGCCACGGAGATTCATGTTGCCGGGAATGCGATAGGGGCGCAGGCGGTCGGGATCGTCAATCCGGAGCTTGATCACCGAAACGTGCGCGATGGTTATCGCCAGGGTGGCACCGAAGGCGTAGATCCCGGCGAGGAGTTCGACGTCGCCGAGCATCGCGAGGGCGAAGACACCGATCGCGCAGATCACTATCGCCTTGTACGGAACTTCGTAACGGCGTCCGAGCTGGCCGAGCCAGCTCGGGATCTGCCGGTTGACGGCCAGCGTGTACGTGTGCCGGGAGACCCCGAGCATCGCGGTGTTGGCGGCGAACACCAGCAGCGGAGCCGCGACAAGGGCGACCATCCATCTCATCCCGTCGGCGACCCACTGCGGGTCGTAGGCCGAGACCACTCCCAGGACGGGCGCCTCGATGAATTCTCCGCCGAGTGCCGTTGCGGGACCGTCGGGTCCGGAAACCACCGGGACCGCCATCAGGGCCACGACGGCCATGCCCGCGTAAATCAGGGGGACCAGCCAGACCGAGCGGACTACTATCCGGCCGAAGTCCTTGGTTTTCAGGTTGAGGTCGGGCGCGAGGTTCGAAACCGCCTCGATTCCAGCGTAGGCGAGCATGGCGAGCACCGTCGCGTAGACCGCGTCGGAGGCGCTAGGAGTCGTGAACAGGTCGATGCTGTCCGTCAGCCGCTCGGGGTGGAAAACCACGAGCAGGCCGACGACGATCACCATCAGCTGGAGCAGCAGATCGGCCAGGGCCAGGCCGATCAGTGCCCGCGGACGGCGGCGGGCCGGGATGTCGAGCACGTTCAGGCCCGTGATGTAGAGCACGACGCCGGCGGTGATCGCAGTCGTCCAATACGTGTTCAGTTCCCCCGTGATCGGCTCGATGTAGTGCGGAACCGTGAGGACCGCCAGGGCGATCACTATCAAGTAGTCGAGCAGGATCACCCAGCCGGCGACGAAGGCCACGAGCTCGTTGAAGGCGTGGCGGGCGAGCGCCGACGATCCGCCACGCTCGCGGAGCATGGCGCCGCCCTCGACGTACGTGAGCATCGTCAGGACGAACAGGAACCCGGCGGCCAGGAAGATGAGCGGGGTCAGGCCGAGCCCTCGCTTGGCGACTACGCCCAGCGCGAAGTAGATCGAGAAGCCGACCGACGCATAGGTGATCGCGACCAGCCAGATCGCTGCCGAGCGCGGGCTCTTCTGCTTCACGACCCGCCCCCGAAATTGCCCTGAAACCGGTAGCGGAGCACACCGATCCCGATGAAGATGATTCCGAGTATCACCCCGGTCGACAGGGGCCCGCCCCCGCGGACTAGCGTGAGGACCACGATCACGCCGCCGATCACGACGAACACGAGCGACATGAGCTTGACTATGAAGTTGTAGGCCTGCTCGGATTTCACAGGATCGGGACCTCGGTCACGTCGGGTCCGTCGGAGACGACGATCACCCGGCAGGGGCGCTCGCGCAGGACCGTCTCCAGCGTCTTGCCGTACAGAGGGGTTCCACGCCGGAAGTGGAGTCCGACGACCAGCGCTGCGGCCTTGATCGCCTTGGCCTGACGGGCGAGCGAGTATCCCTCCTGGCCGGGGCGTACTCGCTCGACCTTGCCGCTGACCCGGGTGCCGGCCACGAGCTTTGCCCGTTCGATCTTCCCCTGGGCCGCCTTCTCTTCGTCCCTCATGGCCTCCTGGAGCGGGAGGTGCCTCGGCACGGTGAGCAGGGCGACGATGTGGATGCCACGGCGGCGGTTCGAGGCGAGCTTGACCGCGGTCGCCATCATTTCCTCGGAGAACGGTTCGTCGGCCGGGAACGCGATCATGACGCTCTTGTATTCGAGCTCCTCGACGCCGAGTGGTTCGGGCAGGATGACCTTCACCGTCTCGGAAAGCGGCAGCTGGTGGTGTCGTCTGTAGAGGTAATAGATGACTCCGCCGACGACGAGCCAGCCGATGCCGACCGCGAGCGTGACCGGATTCAGGGCCATTACGACAAGCCACGCCGCGAACGTGCCCAGTCCTCCGAGCACGGCGGAGATCGGCACCGACGCACCGAACGCCCGAAAGTTCAGTCTCGGCATCCACTCCCGTTCCTTGTCCGGGAACTTTCGCCTGAGCTGGATCACGGCCGCGTGGGCGATCGTGAACGAGAGCATCGCGCCGAACGAGTACATCGTCGCCAGGAACTTCGCCTGGCCCGGCAGCAGGGTCACGATTGCGAGGACCGCGAACAGGATGATCGCGATGTACGGGGTCCGGTAGGTCGGATGGATCTGGCGCACCACCTCCGGCAATTGCCGGTACTGCCCCATCGAATAGCTCAGCCGGGAGACGCCGATCAGCCCGGCGTTGGTGGCGATGATCAGGATGACGGCGGCAAGAACGCCGACGTAGACCCTCAGGGCCTCGGTCAGGCCGTGGCCGAGGCCGAGGTTTTCGACGATGCCGAGGATCGGGTCGTCGGCGTAGGTAGTACCCAGCTCGGTCACGTAGTTGCCGGCCGAGTCCTGGACCACCGGCATCGCCGACAGCGCGACGATGGGGATGAGGAGGTACAGCGCCATCACCGCGACGACGACCAGGGCAACGCCCTGTGGCACCGATTTGGCCGCGTCGCGGGCTTCCTCGGACATGTTGGAGATCGTCTCGATGCCGGTGTAGGCGATCATGCCGACCGCGATGCCGAGCGCGAAATCGGGCCAGCTCGGGGCGACCCCGAGGTGCACGTTGGAAACGAGGATGTCCGGGTCGAGCACCAGGAACAGGCCGATCCCGACCAGGATCACCTGGGTGGCGAGATCGGCTACGGCGAGGACGATGTTGAGCTTCGCCGACTCCTGTCCTCCCCGGATGTTCAGCCAGGCGAGGCACGCGATGAGGACGGCTCCACCGATGATGTCGCCTGGGGCATGTCCGAGAGCGGGCCAGAAGACTGCCAGGTAGTGCGGAACGAAATAGGCCGAGATCGCGACCGTGATCGTGTAGTTCAGCATCTGCCCCCAGGCAGCGATGAAACTCACGACTTCGTTGAAGGCGTGCCGGGCGAAACTCGACGAGCCGCCGGCCTCCGGGTACATCACGGTGGCCTCCGCATAGGTTGCGGCGGTACAGACGAAGATGACCCCGGCGATCAGGAACGCGAGCGGTGTCAGGCCGAGTGCAAAGGCGGCAGTGACCCCGAGGGCGTAGTAGATCGACGAGCCTACGTTTCCGTAGCCCGCCGAGAAAAGAGCCCCGGCGCCGTAGACGCGGCTGAGGCTCTGATCGCGCGGGATTCGCTCAGCCATGCCGGCCCGGTGATTTACGCAAATGCACGGCGGCGACTCTACTCCGCTGATACGCCGAAAGCGGTGGCGCGGACCGCCCGTCGCCCGTCAGCCGGGCTAAAGGTATTTCAGGAAGTGCCCCAGGCCCACTGGAGGCTCAGCGAAACGGCTTCCGGTGACGATTCGGTGACCTCGAAGGCAACCGGCATCGCCGCCTTCATCTGGGTGACGAGGTCGGTGCCGGGATCGACCTCGAGGGTGAAACGGGCCCAGTCTTCTTCTCGTTTCACGCCCTTGACCTGGCGCACGCCCGGAAGTCCGCGGAGGGTGGATTCCGCCACCGCGGCCATCGCCAACTCTGGCAAGGGCGCGACAGTGACCGACATCTCGGGGCCGTCATCGGCGAACTCCACCGGCGGGGAAGGTTCGGGCGCCGGCTTATCGGAGACGGCGGCGGGCGGTGGCGGGCTGAGCGATTCGACCGCGGTCACCAGCGAAGCGACCCGGTCCCCGAGTGTCTTCAACTCACGGCTGATCGCGGCCGTGGAGGCCCTCAGGCTCTCGACCTGCTCCTGATTCATCGCGGGGCTTTGCTCTTCGTCCGACACGCTGAGTCCCTCCTCCGAACTGATGTTCATCTGCCGGACATACTAGTTGAGCCACGGTCGTGGCAAGTACCGCGGCCTCGAATCAGGGTGAATAGATCTGGGCCGAGATGACACACCAGTTCTCATCCGGGTCGGGATCGTTCACCTTCCAGCGCGAGGACACCAGGACGCGTTCACCACTGTTCAACTGCAGGAACAGCATCCCGTTGTTCGGCAGACGCGGCGTCAATGGACCGGACTTCTGGGTCACGGCGAAGTCTTCGGAACCTTCCCGGGTGATCAGCTTGCCACCGGTGGGGCTGTCGATGGTGAGGCGCCTGGCGCCGGTGGGGCCGGCTTCGCAGACTGCCTGGACCTTGCCGAGACCGGGGAAATCGACAGTGCTTACCGTGTTCTTCTCGGTGGCGTTCCGCTCACGGCGCCAGACGATCTGGACCGATCGGGCGAGAGGCTTGGTCTCGAGGTCGGTTTCGGTCCTGAATTCCGCGTTGACGTGGCAGCGGGCGTTCTTGGGATCGCTGAAGTCCCACTCCCAGTCCATGTCGAGCGTCGTCGGCGGAGCAAGACTGGTGCCCCCCGGTCCTTCGATCGGACCCCGGTCGGAGATGATCCCCTGGAACGCGCCGGTCGAGTACTTCTCTGGCGGGCCGAACTTGTTCAGTCCTTCACGGAAGTCGGGACCTGTACCCCTGGAGTACTTGGCCTCGCGCAGGGCCTTCTCGCTGAAGGTTCCCCAGTTCTTGTAGGTCCAGTTCATCATCGCCGCTTCACGACCGCCGTTGGTCGGGTAGAAACGGATCCACTGCTGGTTCTGGTTGCAGACGATCTCGCCGTAGCCGATGCCGGGTGCTACGAAGCCGCCGGTCGAGCGGCCCGCGGACGATCCGCCACTCCAGTCGATGGTGACCCGCTGGATCTGCTCACCGGTCGTGCTGACCGGTTTGGCGCCGCCACCGCCACGGGTGAAGTTGAACTTCTGGACGGCGCCGCGGAAAATATCGTCCCCGAGCTGCTTGCCATAGAGGCGGACCTCGTATTCACCGGGGTTCAGGATGCCGTTGATCGGCAGTTCGGCGACTATCTGCTTGCCGTTGAGGTCGGGGATGACCTGCTGGGCCATTGTCGCGCCCTTGGAGTTCTTGAGGGTCACGGTGACGCGGCCGATCTTTGCGCGGTGGATCGGGAGCAGCGTGAAGCGCACGGCTCCCGCGTTATCACGGACCTTGGTGCTGTAAGGCAGGGCTCTCAGCCTCAGCGAAGGTGCCTTGAAACCCCACGCGCTGTTTCGGACCTGAGCCTTCCGGCATCCGCTCTTGCGGGCCAGCACTTCAATCCGGTACTTGCCCGCCTTTACCGGACGGACGCGCTTCAGATGGACGACCGACGTGCGGCCCCCGGCGAGGCGACCGGTGATCTTGCCCCTCAGGTACACGTTTCCACCGCGGATGACCTTGATCCGGGCGTTGTTCACTTTGCCGTTGGTCCGCACGTACACCCAGGCCTGTGCCTTTTCGAGCAGCGCGGTGGGATCGTGCGAGCTCAGCTTGACCGAGAGCGGCAGCCGGTTGCACTTGTTGCCGGCCGAAGCTGGCGCAGCGAAAACTGCCACGCAGAGGACGCTGGCGATGACGGCGGACGAAAGGAGGGAAATTGTACGAGGCACGGTAATCATGATGGCAGCACCTCTTAAACCGCTAATCAATGCGAAAGTAGCGGGAGAGCCTATTCGCCTTCCGCGGCCTGGCCGTTACTCTTGGCCGGCTGGGCCGAAACGTCGTAGAAGATGATGTCCGGCTGTTCGGTGCCGTCGAGCCAGCCCTGCTCGGTGTCCCTGACTTCGTCCGGCAGCGGCACCAGGGCGGCTTCTTCCGCCTGCTTCTGCGAGTTGGCGAGGGCCGTGGTCATGAAATCGTTGATGTCCGAGTCGTTCATGTTCTTCAGGTTCACGGTGAGCAGAAGCTGGCGGGAAAGCGGGTAGGTCGCGTTGGTGACCGTGGCCTGCGACGGGAAGATGCATTCCGGCTTGCGGAAGTCATTGCTCGCGCTGATCTCCATCGGCCGCAACTGCTCTTCGAAGGCTTCGTAGTAGGAGAAGCGGAACAGGCCCATCGTGCCGCGAACGCCTTCGATGCGGCGAGCCGCCTCGCGGTTCGACTGGACGTACCGGCGGGACTCCTTGGTGTCGGCCTTGAGTTCCTTCAGGGTCTGCCTGGCGTCATCGAGGATCCGCTGGTCGCGCGCCTGGGCCGGCTTGCTCCGCTGGTCCCGGATGCCCTTGGCCTTTTCGTCCTTGGCATCCTTCACCGCCTGCTCGGCGTCGGCGATCGAGGCATTGATCTGCTCGAGCACTTCCTGCGACGGGGCGAGTTCCTGGGCGGCGAGGAAGTCACGGTTGGAGCCGACCACGGCACGCCTCACCCCGGCGTCGGTCGGGTAGGCCTCGTAGTCACCGCGGACCGACAGCAGGGTCGGTTCGTCGTCGCCGAGCACGTACTGGCCGAAGAAGCCAAAGACGTTGGACTCCTCGTCGGGGCCGGCCACCCGCATCCGGGGCGCACTGTCATCGAGGGTGACGTTGTGGTCATAACCGACCTGGGACCAGCTGTTGATGCCGGAACCGGCCTGGAAGATGTTGCGCACCTCGTCGAAACTCAGGCAGTCGACGCCGACATCCGTCTCATTCTTGATCGCGAGTACGGCGGCGTCCGAAGCAACCTGGAACTGGACCGGCTGAATGCCCCGGTTCATGCAGGCGCGGTACTCCTTGGGCGAGATCGGCCGGGCCGAGTCGACGATGTCGACCTTGCCGGCACAGAACGCGTCGAACGCCGACTGCTCGTTACCGCCCGTGGTCGTGACCGTCGCGGTCCCTCCCTGGAGCTCGTAGGTGTCGACGAGGCGCTCCGTGAGCGATCCCTGCGCCTTGCCGGCGATCCGGATGGTGCCCTCGGTGCGCGGCGTGGCGCGGTTCGGTGTCTGGGTCGATTCGCCTTCGTCGGTCGGCTCGATGAAGGGAGCGTCGCTGCCGGAGTTGCCGGCACTCTCGGGAGCATCGTCGTTGTCGATGCCGCAACCGCTCGCGACCGCGAAGACGGCAACCCCGGCCAGCAGGGCGGCGATCTTCGGCTTGATGCCGCTCATCAGTCCTGTCCTTCCGCCGGGGCGCCGCCGGATGTCTCGTCCACCGAAGAGCCGGCGGGGCCTTCGAGCGCG
>JBPPMI010000342.1:0-4989 GCA_051305975.1 Solirubrobacterales bacterium | reverse complement strand
GGGCCGGCGGCACCCTCGATCGTCGAGGTGCCGACAATGAACCCCGGGTCATTGATCCCGTTGGCGAAGGACTGGTCGTTCGGGTCGACCTCACAGCCTTCAGCGCAGATCGCCTCGCCGGCGGCTCCCATGTTCTGGGCGAACCCGCCGGCCCAGCGGTTCGCATGCCAGAGGAAACCAAAAGCGTCACCGTCAGAGTGGGGGCCGGTGACCGCGACCACATCGGTCGAGTTCAAGTCCGGGCCGGCATAGGAGACGTCCGGGGTCAGCAGGTTTATCTTCTCCATGCCACCGCCCGGGTGCCAGAGAAAACCGAAACCGGCCGAGTTGCCGACCACGTGGCCGCTGTCCCCGACGGCGGTCGCCTCGGAAGCAGTGCCGCCCGTCAGGATGCCGAGGTTCGTCGCTTCGAATCGGGCCCCGTCAGCGGCGGGTGTGCAGGCCAAAGCAAGCCCGGTCAGAGCCAGAGCAACCAGTAGCTTGTTGCGCATCCCGAATCCCCCGATTCGTTTTGGTTCCCAAGTGTTGAAACTAACCGCCCTGGCCCCGGGGCGCAAGCAAGAGCGGTCGCAGCGGGCCTTCAGACCTCGCTACGACGCTCTTCGAATTACATCCCTTAAACACAAAACCCCCTGGCGAGAGGGGGTGGTGTGTCGACCTTGCGGTCATAGCGGGGACAGGATTCGAACCTGTGACCTTCGGGTTATGAGCCCGACGAGCTACCTGACTGCTCCACCCCGCGGCGGAATCGACCATTCTAGCACCAGAAGAACTGAGTGCTCAAGGAGTGTCCTGGAAGGTCTCGATCCTACCCCCGGAAACGAGGGACTGCTCGACCGACGCCTTCGCCACCTCCGGGTGACCGTGGAACAATCCGACCCGGATGGCGAAGACGATGTCGAACCTACGGTCGCCCAGAGCTTCTTGCACACCATCGTCGCCGCCACCCCGTGGCCGCACCCGATCTCGAGCACCTGGCTGTCAGGCCGGATGCCGAGACCATCGACGATCTTCTGAAGCCGCTCACTCATCGAAGCGGTCAATCAAGGGATTGATAGATCGAGACCAGCACGAAGGCAAGACCAAATGCGCCAATGGCGCGCCGGAATCCGTCGACACCATCAGACAGTTCCATCCAGGCCCAAATCGTCAGGGTGACGTAGAAAACTGCCCGCGACGACGCCCAGAGCTGGGAACCATCGTCGGCGATTCGCGACACGATCGCGGCGACCACCGCGATGACGATCGGGGCGTTGGGCACCTGGGCCACCGTGTATCCACCGATCTTCAGGTCTCCTCGACTCATCGAACGAGCCTAGTGCCTGGGAGGCACCGCGCTGCCAGCCGCACCCCGTTATATGAAGGTCAAGGCTGCTCGGTAGGTCTGATCAGGATCTCGTTGAGCGAGACGTGCCGCGGGCGGGTGACCGCGAACTCGATAGTTTCGGCGATGTCGTGGGCCTCGAGACGGGTCATCTTTCCGACCCTCTCTTCGATGCTCTCCCTCACACCGTCGCGGTTATGATCGATCAGCTCGGTCGCGACCGCCCCGGGTTCGATGATCGTGATGCGCACGTGGTCACGACTGACTTCCTGGCGAAGCGCCTCACTTGCTGCCCCCACCCCATGCTTGGTCAGGTTGTAGACGGCGGCGCCGGCTCCCGGCACGCGGCCGGCCACCGAGCTGATGTTGACGATGTCCGAGACCTTGCGCTCGGAAGTCTCCGCCGCGTCGTGGAGGTGCGGCAGCGCGGCGTGCGTCACGTAGAGCAGGCCCTTGAGGTTGACGTCGATCATGTTGTCCCACTCCTCGGTGGGAGCGTCCTTAACCGGGCCGAGGAGCATCACGCCGGCGTTGTTAACGATGATGTCGAGCCGGTCGAAATCGCCGACCGTGCGCTCGACCGCGTCGATCGCCTGCTGCTGGTCGCTTACGTCGCCTTCGATCGCGAGCGCGGTGTGACCGTGTCCGGCGATCTCCTGGGCGAGCTTCTCGATCCGCTCGACCCGTCTCGCGACGAGCGCCACCTTTGCGCCCTGCGCGGCCAGCGTGCGCGCCGTCGCCTCGCCGATTCCACTGCTTGCTCCGGTCACCAGCGCGACCGTGCCCTTCAGACTTTCAGACATCGGGAGAAACCTTTCGTAGCTTGTCCTTCCAACCTACCCACGCGGCGGGTCCGGCAAGCCGGGCAGCGGCGGTATTCTCCTTGCTTGCCCTCAGCTGAATCCAGCCCCGCCCCCTCCACCCGGGTCGCCGTGATCGACATCGGCACCAACTCGACCCGTCTCCTGGTCGCCGATGTCAGCGATGGCCGGGTCAAGGAGATCGAGCGCCATTCCAAGGTCACGGGCCTCGGTCGTGGCGTCGACCACTCGGGTCAGCTCTCGACCGAAGGGATCGAGGCCGTTTGCATCACCGTCGGCGAATACGTCGAGCTGATCGAGAAGCTCGACGTGGGGGCTACGACCGTGATCGCGACGAGCGCTGTCCGCGACGCCGAGAACGGCTCCGCCTTCGCCGCCGAACTCCGGGAGCGCTTCGGTCTCTCACCCCAGATCATCGACGGCGACGAGGAGGCCCGGTTGACCTACCTCGGCTGCGTCTCCGAGCGCACCGGCGGGGAGAACCTCCTGGTCGTCGACATCGGTGGCGGCTCGACCGAGATCATCATCGGCCGCGGCCACGAACCCGACTTCCACACTTCCCTTCAGGCCGGCGTGGTCCGGCACACCGAGAGGTTCCTCACCAGCGACCCGCCGGACGCAGCCCAGTTGGAGAAGATGGCCGGCGACATCAAGAAGCTGATCTCAGAGGCAACTGGTGACCAGGGCATCGGACCGGTCGAAGCAGCAGTCGCCGTGGCCGGCACTCCTACCTCCCTCGCCTCGATCAACCTCGAGCTGGACCCCTACGACCCGCTGGCGGTCGAAGGCCACCGGCTGCAGCTGTCCACGATCTCGTGGTGGCTGTCGCGGCTGGCCTCGGTGCCACTCGCCGAGCGGAAGCTTTGCGTCGGCCTCCATCCGGACCGGGCCGGGGCGATCGTCGCCGGCATCGTGATCCTCATCGAAGTGATGCGTGCTTATCACCTCGAAGAAGTCGAAGTGTCCGAGCACGACATCCTCTACGGCGCAGCGATCCGCGCCGCCGCTTCCGCCTGACCGACCTTGGCGTTCGCGGGCAGGCGCCGCTCGGCCGTCTCGACCACCGGGGCCCAGGCCTCGACCGATTCCGGCCAGCATCCGTGTGGTCACCGGCACGGTCACGCCGAACTGTCCCTGCGCGACGAAGGTCACGGCCACTTCATCTCCTTCAGGGCCACCTCCATCGGGCCCGTGACCGCCGTCTCCCGGGGCCGGGTCGCCAGCACCGGGTCCTCGCGGGGCCGGGCAGCCTCTGGATCGCCGCCTCCTACTTGGTGTCAGCTCGGAGCCGGGCCTTCTCCTCCGCGAACTCCTCATCGGTCAGCGCACCGCTCTGGTGGAGGCCGGCCAGCCGCTCGAGCCGGTCGAGCCTCGTCGTCTCCGGATCGGCCGCCGGCAGCACCGCGGTCGGCGCACCGGAATCGCCCCCGTCCGGTTCGGACTTGTCGCCCTTGAACGACGGCAGGTTCTTCGAGATGTCCCTCGGTCGGTTCTCCCAGGCGCTCTTCGCCTTGGCGCGGGAGCGGTGGAAGAAATCGTTCACCGCCGTGAAGTCGGCATCGGGGTTCTCGAGGATCAGCTGGCGCCGGAAGAAGTACGTACCGGTCGCGGCCATGAGCACGATCGCCAGCCGGATGATGAAGCCGCGGCTGTCACCGACGCCGGTCACCAGGAAGATGAACGCCACCAGGCCGAGAACGGCGTAGATCGCGGCCGGGTACCGCGCGAACGGGACCGCGATGAACTTGCGGGTCGAAGCCGCCGCCTTGTTCGGCGAGATCAGCCAGGACAGGACGATCAGGCCGATCGATGCCCAGATCACGGTCCACGCGATCGAACGCAGGAGGTCGGTGGCGATCGAATACGCGGCCGAGGCGGCCGGCTCGATGTCCGGCGCAGCAAGCTCGGGCGCGAGAATGCCACCGGCGACCGAGCGCAGAATCAGGACGATCACCGAGCTGATGATCAGTGTGATCGCCAGCCAGAGGACGCTGAGCCACCGGTAACCGGGTGACAGGTAGACGATCAGGCAGATCAGGGCCAGGACCAGAAGCGCGGCGATCAGCGCCGTGCCGTGGATGGCGCTCGCGACGGTCTGGACGGTCGATAGCTCTTCAGAATCGACGATCTTGATCCGGCCGACATCGGCGGGAATGTTGTCCCGCGCCTGGTCGCCGAGCCCTACCTGGTCGGCGATCTCGACGATCAGCGGCTGGAGTTCGAGGCGCACCTCGCCGCCGTCAGTGCTGAGGACTTCGCTCTTGTCCTCGATGATCGCGATCAGGGTCTTGTGGGCGGCGATGTTCGCGTTCCGCCACAGGTCCTGGACCCGCTTGTCGCCCAGAGCGCGCTGCGCCCCCTGGTCGGCGACCTGGCGGAGGGCACCGGCCGCGACACCCGAGAGGTCCTTGGTGTCGCCCGGCAGGATCCTCTTCAGTTCGGCGTCGACATCCACCTCGGCGTAGAGCTCGTCCACGGCGTACGTGGCGATCGCGTTCCGGATCTCCTCGTTCTGGAGCATCTTGACCGAAGTGTCACCGAACTCCTCGGTGTCGAAGACCTGACGGTCGACCCACGTGGCGAGAATCGCGACGACGGTGATGACCCCGACGAGAATCGTGAGGAAACGGACCCATCCGCGGTGCGGTCTCTCTTCAGCCAACGTTTCCTCCTGGTGACGCTTTTCGTTTTCAGACGCCGGCGACGCCGTAAATAAAATACCCGGAGCGGGATTCGAACCCGCACGCCCCCGAAGGAGCAGCGGCTTTTAAGGCCGCGGCGTCTACCGTTCCGCCATCCGGGCAATAGAATCGTAGAGGCATGACAGGTCTTTAGGTGATTAAA
>JBPPMI010000341.1:0-2422 GCA_051305975.1 Solirubrobacterales bacterium | reverse complement strand
AGGCGACATGAGCACTGCACTGACCGAGGACGTCCAGGTCCTACGCTCGGGCCTGGCCGGTGACGCGCCCGAGATCGAGGTAACCCTGCGCCTCCCCCGCGAGAGCGCCAAGAAGGTGCTCGCTCTGCTCGCCGCCGAGCAGACCACCGGCGCGGTCGTCGTCCCTGCCAAGCAGGAGGTCACCACGACTGAGGCCGCCAAGCTTCTCGGGATGTCCCGCCCGACGCTGCTGCGGATGATCGAGCGCCGGGGCGTTGACTTCAGGATGGTGGGCAAGCACCACCGCATCCCGGCCACGTCGATCCAGAAGATGCGCGAGTTTCTCGAGGAGGACCACATGGCCGTCGTCGCGGAACTGGCGAACAAGTACGGGAACGTCGATTGACCTGTCGGTCACGCTCGCCGATGCGAACATCCTGATCTCTCGGACCCTCCGCGCCCACTTCGTGTATGCCGCGAAGTGGGCGCGCTCGACATCCACTGGAGCGACGGCATCCTCCAAGAGACGACCCGCAACCTCATCGGCAAGTTCGACTTCTCGCGGGAGGATGCCGAGGTTCTCGTCGACCGCCTGAGTGCCTACATCCCAACGGCGCTCGTCGAGGTCAAGAAGCGCGACGAGACGCGGGCACTCTGCTCACGCGACTGGCTGACGACTACCCGGACATCCTGCGAGAGGCCCACCGACTCGGCCTGAACTCGCGCCCGCAGCCCGAGGCGCAAGTCTTCAAGATTCTGGTCGACCAGATCGGTGCGGAAGCGACGGCTATCTATCACACCCAGCTCATCCGCGAGGAGATCGAGCAGTCCGAGCGGACCCGCGACGCTATTCCCTCTGGACGCGGAGTCCGGAAGAACCGCGAGGCATCTTCGGTCTACTCGCTGCGTCTTCCCGAGGCGACCATCGCCCAACTCCACGAGGTCGCTGACGAGCTCGACGTCCCAGTGTCGGCTCTGATCCGCGGGTTCATCCTCGACGGACTCTCCGCTCGCGAAGGCGGGGACCTCCGCAGCGCCCTCGACAAGCTCGAACGGGACCTCATCGAGGTCCGGCGAAAGGCCCTCACAGCCTGATGGAACGGCCTCCGAAATTCCGCAGGGATTCCGCAGGCGATCCGTTCGAGGCCGAAATCGACCATCCCCCGACGAGCTGATGGCGGTGATCCCGCACCTGGGCAGACCATCCTTTGTCCGATGCTTACGCTTGCCGATAGTATCGTGGCGCGTTAGGATAGTGCGGTGATCCGGTCCGTCAAGAACACCGACACGGAGAAGGTCTGGAACCGCGAACACGTCCGAGCCCTCGGACCCGAACTGCAACGAGCCGAGCAGAAGAAGCTCCGCCTCCTCAACGCGGCCTCCGAACTGAACAGCCTGCGGGTGCCGCCCGGCAACCGCCTGGAGAAACTGGTCGGCGACCGTGCCGGCCAGCACTCCATCCGCATCAACGACCAATACCGGATCTGCTTCGTCTGGACCGACAACGGCGCAGACGACGTCGAGATCACCGACGACCACTGATCAACCACGGAGAGGAGACCGATCATGACGAAGACGACCAAGGCACACGACCCGATCACCCCTGGCGAGATCCTGCTGACCGAGTTCCTGGAACCGCTGGGCATCACCCAGTACCGCCTCGCCCAGGCCACCGGACTCCCCCAGACCCGCATCAGCGAGATCGTGCGCGGCAAGCGCGCCATCACCACCGACACCGCCCTGCGCCTGTCCAAGGCCCTCGGTGTGGACGATAGGTTCTGGATCAACATCCAGACCGACTACGACCTCGAAGTCGAGCGCGACCTCCACGGCGCCGAACTGGCCAAGGTCACCGCACTGGTGGCGAACTGAAAGTCGGCCACCGGAGGCCCCACCGCGGCGCGCCCCGCGAAGCCGGCGCCGCGTTGCTGACCTGCACAAGCGTCTTCCAAGGTCGGGGGTCGCTTTTCGGTGCAGTGCGTAGTCAGCGCACCCCAAGAAAATGACCGGACGCTCGTCTGTCCGACAGGACAGCCCGGCTCCCGTAAAACATCGATGGCGCCGAAATAGTTCGCTCGCGACTTCATGCCGCCGCAAGGTCGTCGGCTCAGCGTTTGCTGCCGAGCAGAACGGCCTTGCGGGCTTCGTACTCCTCGTTGTCGAACTCGCCGCGGGCGAACCGCTCGTCGAGGATGTCCATCGGGTCACGGTGAGCCGTCTGGTCGGTCGGCGCGCTGTTGCGGTCACCGCGGCTGTTGGCGGTGCCTCGGAAGATCATCATGCCGGCGAAGATCACGGCGCCCCAGAAGATGCTCATCATCAGGATCATGGCGAGCCAGGTCCCGGCGTCCATGCCTCCGTTGTTGTACCACCCCCTCATCGTGCTCCGCTCCTTGGTTGTTCGTTGGCTCCACGGTGCTCCGCGGACCGCGGCCGACTGGTC
>JBPPMI010000340.1:0-10929 GCA_051305975.1 Solirubrobacterales bacterium | reverse complement strand
GTCGAGCGCGTCTAGCCAGACCCTCAGCAGTACGAGAAAGGGCGGCCAAAAGGCCGCCCTTACCAGTTAAGGCGCCGAGTACGGGCTCCGAGATCCCGACAGTGGGTCTATACGACCCACTTTCGGGATCTCGCGGCTTCTAGCCTTCGAAGAGGTCCTGCAGGAAGCTGGTCTTGCTCTTTTTCTTCTTCTTGTATTCCTGCTGGTGGCCTCCGCCGGACTGCTGGGGCGCTGGAGCCTGCTGGCCTCCTCCGTAGAAGGCGCTTTCGGCCTCTGACAGCCGTTCGAGTTCGCCCTTGTCGAGGAAGAGGCCGCCGCAGCCGGTGCATTGGTCGACGGTCACGCCGTTCCTCTCGTACGAACGCATTTCAGAACCACATTTGGGACAGACGAGGGTTGTAGTCATCCTGCCAACCTAAATAGCTCACCTAAGCGCGTTTTAAGGTCTGGTTTCATCCGCGATCAGACGGGCCAGGGCGAGTGACGACGTGGCCGCCGGGGATGGTGCGTTCCGCACGTGGACCGCGCCCTCGGTCTTCTCGATCAGGAAGTCCTCGATCAGCTTTCCGTCGCGGCCGAGGGCCTGGGCGCGAACTCCGGCGGGTCCTGGTTCCACATCCTCGGGCCGCAGCTCCGGGACCAGCCGCTGGGCCTCTTCGACCAGGGCGCCCGAACTGAAGGTGTGTTTCACCTCGTCGATCGTCGCCTTGAAATTGCGGCCGACCATCCGCCAGGTGCCGGGCCAGGCCACGGTCTGGATCAGGTCCCGGGGGCGGACCCGGCTCGCGGAATATGCGTCGCGGGCACCGGCCAACATCGCGGTCGGGCCGATCAGGAGAGACCCGTCCGGGGCCCGCGTGAGGTGCGCGCCGAGGAACGGCAGTTCAGGATCCGGCACGGGGTAGACGTTCCCGCGAACGAGATCCTCCCGGCCCCGCTTCACCTTGAGATAGCCACCGCGGATCGGCACGATTCTCGGTGGGTTGTTGCCACCCGCCATCCGGGCTAGCCGGTCGGACTGGAGACCCGCGCAGAACACGCCGCTGCCCGTCAGGACTGCACCTTTGGAGGTTTCGACCGCCAGGCTCTGCGCGCCGTGCCCGGTGCGGACCACCACCACGGGGGAGGAGAGGTGGACCGATCCACCGGCGGATTCGACATCTGTCGCGAAAGATTCCGTGACCTCGGCGAAGTCGACCGTGCCGGTGTCCGGCGAGTGGAGGGCGGCGAGCCCGGCCGCATGTGGTTCGATTTCCGGAATGCGGTCACCCTCGACCAGGGTGAGTCCCGGAACGCCGTTCGCGGTTCCGCGCCGCTCGAGTTCCCCGAGCCGGGCGATCTCGGTCTCGTCGGTCGCGACGATCAGCTTGCCGGAGCGGCGCCACGGGATCGACCTCTCGTCGCAGTAGGCGATCAGGCTCGCGGCGCCTTCGACGCAGAGCTCCGCCCGGAGTGAACCCGGCTCGTAGTAGACCCCGGCGTGGATTACCCCGCTCGAATGCGAGGTCTGATGGGCGGCGAGCCGGTCCTCGGCTTCGAGTACCGCGAGCGACGCGCCGGGGTTCCGGGTGAGCAGCTCGCGTGCGACAGCGAGCCCGAGGATGCCCCCGCCCACCACCACGAAGTCGGCCTGCGGTGGTGGGGGAGCTAAACGGTCCATGTCCGGAGTATCCCCGCCCGGAACCTCCTTGTCAGACGGAAGCCTTCTCTTTTTCGGGAAGCTCCTGGATGACCTGGCCGTACAGCTCTTCGAGCTCGAGCAGGATCGCGGTGACGTTGTCACGGGCTTCTACGTCCGAGATCGTGCCGTCTTCACCCAGCTTCTCGTCGACCTTTCCGATCGCGAGTTCGCGCTCGACCGTCGGCGTGCCGGTGATCGTAAACGACTTCCGGACCTGCTCGTTCGCCCAGACGCCGCCGAAGGGCATCGGGCTGTTCGAGATGATCGCGGCGGGCCGGCCCTGGAGCGCCGATGCGCCGTGCGGGCGGGAGGCCCAGTCGATCGCGTTCCTGAGCACACCCGGCACGCTGGCGTTGTATTCCGGCGTGACGATCAGGATCGCGTCGCTGGCTTCCATCTTCTCGCGAAGGTCCTCGACTCCCGCCGGGATGCGGTCGGGCTCGAGGTCCTGGTTGTAGTTCGGGATGTCATCGAGCCCGTCGTACAGCTCGACCTCCACCCCTTCAGGGGCGAGGCCGGCTGCGGCGGCGGCGAGGCGGCTCGAGAACGAGTCCTTCCGTAAGGAGCCCGCGATTGCGAGGACCTTCATGGTTACTCGCCCGCTTTGACTGCTTCGATCGTGATGACGAGGTTGACCTTCTCGCCGACGACCGCCGCACCCGAGTCCAGGGTCGCGCCCCAGGAGATGCCGTAGTCGTTGCGGTTGACCTTGCCGGCCGCCTTGAGGCTGAGGACCGCGCTGCCGTCCATGCCGATGCCGGCGCCTTCGACCTCGAGCTCTACTTCGGCCGTCTTGGTCACACCGCGGAGGGTGAGGTCACCGGTCACGCGATAAGTCTCTTCGTCGACCTTCTCGACGCTGGTCGATTTGAAGGTACCTTCAGGGTTGGCCTCGGCGTCGAAGAAGTCCGGGCTGAGGAGGTGACCCTGGAGCTTCTCTTCCGGGACCTTCACGCTGGCGACTTCGATCGATCCGTCAACGGCCTCGATGCCGTTCTCGCCGACCTTGACCTCTCCGGCAAAGTCGCCGAAGCTTCCGCGGAAGGTGGAGATGCCGAGGTGCTTGACCTCGAAACCGATCTGCGAGTGGACGGTATCGACTGCGTATGTGCCGGTCTCGATTCGTCCTGCCTTTTCGACGGTGTTCATGTTGTGCCTTTCCATACTTTGTGGACAAAAAAATAGTTGCTTGCGCAACGGTTGTGAAAGGAACAATAGCAAAAGTAGTTGCGTTGTCAACTACATCCGCTACAATGTCTCCTATGGCACAAGCGGCAACCAAAACCAAAGACGCCTCGACCGTCGAGGATCCGGCTTACACAGCGGCCTGGCAGTCGATCCGCAACACGCACCTGGCCGTGGTCGAAAAGGTCGAGCTCTCCCTCGCGGACGCCGACCTGCCCGGTCTCGCCTGGTACGACGTGCTCTCCCGACTTGACAAGTCGGCCTCGCCGACAAGACCGAAGGACCTGCTGTGCCAAGTCAGCGTCACGAAGAGCGGCCTCACCCGCCTGCTCGACCGGATCGAGAAGGCCGGACTCATCGAGCGGAGCTACTGCCCGTCCGACCGCCGCGGAACTTTCCTCTCCATCACCAAGGAGGGGCGGAAGACCCTGGCGGAAATGCAGCCGATCCGTGACCGCGTCTTCGACGAGCACATCTCCAGCCAGCTTTCACCGGCCGATGCCGAGGCGATCACCGAACTTCTCGGCCGGGTCTCGTCCAGTGTCCTGGGCGAACTCGAAGCCCACGGCGACTGCGAAGTCTAAGCCGGCTCTCTTTCCATCGGCGGCGCTTCTTCTTCAGCTTCGGCGTCGGCCTCCCATGACTGGATTATCGGAAGCCGCCACATCGCGCTCGCGAAGATCAGGCCCAGCGCCGCCGAAAGCATCGCGATGAACCAGCCCGGCGCCCCGAGCATCGACATCTCGAAAAACTCCCGCACGGGGGTGATCGCGAGGATGCCGGCGAACAAGGCTCCGAGGCCGGCGACCATGGCCAGCATGTAGCTCTGGATCGCGATGTGCTCCCGGCCCGGTCCGCGTTCGAGCAGCAGGACGAAGCAGAGGCCGAGCACGATCAGCGTCGTGGTCGCGGCGGTCCGGCCCTCCTCGAGGGTGCCGCCGAATACGACGTCGACCAGGAAGAAAGAGAGGATCGAACCGAAGGCGGTCGCCAGCCCGGCGGGCACGGCGAACGCGCCGAGCGAGCGCAGCAGCCGGCCGCGGTAGAGCGGGCCGTCGGAAGGTGCCAGCGCCAGCACGAACGACGGGATGCCGATGGTCAGGAAGGCGGCGAGGGTCAGGTGGCGGGGCAGGAACGGGAAAGCGAAACCCGGGACCGAGACCAGCAGGATGAGCGCGGCGGCGTAGACGGACTTGGTCAGGTAGAGACGGCCGAGACGATGGATGTTCCGGGCTATGCGCCGGCCTTCTGCCACGGCCTCGGGCAGGCGGGAGAACTCGTCCTCCAGCAGGACCACGTCGGCCACGCTCTTGGTCACCTGGCTGCCGGAACCCATCGCGACCGCCATTCGGGCGCTCTTCAGGGCCGGCACGTCGTTCACTCCGTCGCCGATCATTGCGGTGTAACAGCCGGCATCCGAGAGGGCCGTGACGAGTGCCTTCTTCTGTTCCGGTTTGATCCGGCAGAAGATCGTGTTCTCCTGGGCTACGCGAGCGAGCTCATCGGGATCCTCGGGCAGCTCGCTTCCTTCGACCACGCCGGCGTCCTCGGGGATGCCGACCGAGCGGGCGACCGCCGTGACGGTCGCCCGGGCATCACCGGAGATGAGTTTCAGGGCGACGTCCTCGCTCCGCATCAGCTCGAGCGTCTCGGCTACCCCAGGTCGCAGGTTCTCCTCGAGGACCACCAGTGCCACTGGTTCGAGCCCGGCCGGGTGACCGCCCCGGCCGTCCTCGGGAAGCGGTTCAGTCGTCTGGCTGAGGGCGACCACACGCCTGCCCGACTCGGTCTCGGTGCGGAGCCTCTCGGCCATTGCCTCGGACAGGGTGAGGGCTCCGGATTCGATCATCAGGTCGGGTGCGCCAAGCACGAAGCTGACCGGCTGGCCGCCCTCCTCGAAGGTGAGCCCGGACCACTTCCACTCGGAAGAGAAGGTGACTTCACCGAGGACGGGTTCGGCTTCGGCAGGGAACTCGACGCCGATCGCCTCGAGGGTGCGGTTCTGGTCCCCGGCGCTCGCGGCGTAGCGCCCGAGCAGACGCTGGGCGAGCTTGGTATCGGTGACGTAGGCGGACTCGATGCCGACCAGGGTCAGGTCACCGTCGGTCAGGGTGCCGGTCTTGTCGACGCAGATCGTGTCCACCGAGGCCAGCGATTCGGTCGCGCTCATCTGCTGGACGAGCGTGTCGTTCTTCGCGAGCCGGACCGCGGCGACCGCGAAAGTGACGCTCATCAGGAGGACCAGGCCTTCGGGAATCAGGGTGATCAGGCCGGCGGTGGCGGTCTGCGCGGCTTCGACGATCTCGACCTGGCGCACGTACAGAGAGATGAGCAGCAGGATTCCGAGCGGGACCAGCACCTGGGTGCAGGCGACGATCACGCGGTTGACTTCGCTCTCGAGGGGCGACGGGGGGTGGCGAAAGGCGCGGGCCTCGCCCGCGATCTGGCCGGCGTAACTGTCGTCGCGGACCGCGGTCACTTCGTAGTGCCCGGATCCGGAGATCACGAAAGCCCCGGAGAGGACTTCGTGGCCGGGAGCCTTGCCGACGCCGTCGGCCTCACCGGTGAGCATCGACTCGTCGAGGGTCAGTCCACGCGAGTCGAGCACGGTGCCGTCGGCAACGAGCTGGTCGCCCGGCCCGATCCTGACCGTGTCGCCGGGCACTATCTCGTCGGCGAGCAGCTCGATCTCCTCGCCGTCCCGGATGACGCCGGCACGGGGGGCGACCAGGATCGCCAGCCGGTCCAGCGTCTCCTTGGCCTTCATCTCCTGCCTGATGCCGATCCAGGAATTGACGATCGCGATCAGGCCGAAGATGGCGTCGGCGAAGAGACCGAGCGACAGGATCACGATGAAGAAGACCCCGATGATCAGGTTGAAGAGGGTGAAGACGTTGCCGGCGATGATGCTCGAGGTCGACCGGGAGGAATGAGGCGCGGCCGGGCCGAGTTCCTTCAGGCGGTGCTCGGCCTCCTGGCTGGAGAGCCCCTGGTCCGCCATTACCTGCGTTTCGGCTTCGATCACGCGGTGATTGTGACTGTTTCGCGGGACGGACGCTAAGGTCGTTCCGGATGGTCTTCGGCGATCCCGCACAGGCGATGGAAGACTTGCGCAAGGCCGAGGCCGAGCTCGAGGCCTACGCCTCCGCACGCGACCTGATCCTGAAGCGCGACCCGCCGTATCCGGGCGCACCGCCGCCGGAAGAGCAGCCCGGGCCGGTGAAACACGGGGTCTGGTCGCTGGTCGGGGTGATGCCCGGCGGCGAAGTCGCCCGCCTCCGGCACCAGGCGATGTTCGGCAAGACGATGGGGATCGACGTGAGCTCCACCCAGCACACGGTGATGGTCGCCCGCCAGCCGGAGACCGTGGCCTACGTGCCGATGCTGAACGTCCGCCCTGACGAATTCGGGGCGGGGCTCTTCGAATGGGCAGGCGATGGCCGCAAGCGCCAGGAACAGACCTTCGAAGCGATGGAACTCGACCGCCGCTACGTGGTCGAGATCGCCAAGGGCCAGGAACAGCAGTGGCTCTACCGCCTGTTCAGCCCGGCCTTCATCGACTGGCTCGCGCACGAGACCCCGCCCGACTTCGCTTTCCGTCTGTCTTCGGGCTCCTTTGTCTGTGAGGCCCCGCAGTGGCGCGGCCAGCACCGCGTCGGCGGAGGCGTGGACGTCGAACACCTCGATCTGCTCTCGGCAAGCGGTGGCAAGGTCGCCGGACGGCTACGAGACGAAGTGCTGGAACAGGTCGGCCTTGGCACGGTCCCGAAACCCCGCAGCGGTGATGCCAACGAGAAGTGGACAAAAGGCAAACGCGGCGGCTGGCTGGTCAACAAGATCCTGAGCGTGGCCGGGGAGGATGATGACGACTCAGCCCGCCTGTTTGCCGAGGCCCGTGGTTTCAGCCCCGAGGACATATCCGATTTCCATGCGGCCCATATCGAGACTCCGCTGCCGGCCGCCGCGACCGATGTCTTCGGCGGGATCCTTCCGGGTGGTCGCCGGGCACACCTCGCCTGGCTCGAGTTCGAGAACGAGATCGACGGCCTCCGCTATTACGTGGCGGTGATCGGCGAGATGGATTCGACCGTCCCCGACATATGGTTCGACGAAGTCGAGGTGCTGGCGACCGCGGACGCCCCGGGATTGCCCCAGGCCGCGGTCGGCATGGCACGCGAAGGCGGGTACGGCATTGCGACCGGCGGTGGTTCCGCGGTGGTGTACGTGACTTCGACCGGATGGGAGGGTCGCCCGAGCAGTGCCCTGGTCGACCGGATGCTTGGTAAAGCACCGGCGGTATTCGATGCGCTGGAGACGGAGACTGACGAATAAGGATCGGGGCGCGCCTTCGGCTGCCATAGACGTCTTGATCCCCGCGAAGCGGATACAAGGCGGCGAGACCCTTGATCCCGATAGGGTCCGGGCATGTCGCTAAAGCTCGGTTTGTACCTCGGCTATTGGGGGATCGGTCCAAAGGGTGATGACGCACTCCAGGCAGTGAAGTTCGCTGAGGGTGTCGGTTACGAATCAGTCTGGGTCGCCGAGTCCTATGGATCCGACTGCGTCTCCGTTCTCGCCTGGCTGGCCGGGCAGACCGAGAAGATCAAGCTCGGCGCCGCGATCATGCAGGTGCCTGCGCGCCCTCCGGCCGCCGCCGCGATGGCCGGCGCCACGATCGACGAACTTTCGCAGGGCCGTTTCATGTTCGGCTTCGGCCCTTCGGGCCCGCAGGTCTCCGAGGGCTGGTACGGCGTGCCGTACTCCAAGCCGTGGGGCCGCACCAAGGAGTACGTCGAGGTCGTGCGCGAGATCGTCAAGCGCGACGGCAAGGTCGACCACCAGGGCGAGCACTACCAGGTGCCGATGCCGGGTGGCCAGGGCAAGCCGTTGAAGCTCAACTTCAAGCCTTACCGCGACGAGATCCCGATCTTCCTCGGGGCGATCGGCCGCAAGTCGGTCGAGATCGCGGCCGAAGTGGCCGACGGCTGGATCCCGATCTTCTTCAGCGTCGACAAGTTCAAGGAGGCCTGGGGCGAACACCTCGAAGCCGGTCTCGCGAAGCGCAGCAGCGAGCGCGGTCCTTTCGAGATCTCGCCTTCCGTCCAGGTCGCGATCGACGGTGACCTCGAAGCCGCACGGAACATGGTGCGGATGGGTCTCGTCCTCTACTTCGGCGGCATGGGCTCACGCAAGACGAACTTCTACGTCGACCTCGCCCACCGCTTCGGTTACGGCGAGATCGCCGACGAGGTCCAGACCAAATTTCAGGCCGGCGACAAAGAGAGTGCCTTTCAGGCCTGCAGCGACGAGGTCGTGAACGGCGTCTCGCTGATCGGTACCGAAGCCGAAGTCGCCGAGCGGCTGATCCGCTTCCGCGAGAACGGAATCGACCGTCTGATCGCAACCCCGGTTCATCCGGAGGTCGACCAGATGAAGCACACGGTCGAGCGGCTCGCGGCCCTGACCCAGTGACCCCGCGCGACTCGCTCGACTTGGCATAGGCTGCCGCTGTCCAAGTCCATGAAGATCGGCGTTCAGAAAGAAACCGCCTCCGGCGAAAAGAGGGTCGCACTGGTTCCCGGTGCGGTCACTTCCCTCCTCAAGAAAGAGGGGGTTTCCGTAGTTGTCGAATCGGGAGCCGGCGTGATCGCGGGCCACCCCGATTCCCAGTACACCGAGGCGGGGGCCACCGTCGGATCGCTTTCCGACGTGCTCGCCGCCGACGTCGTCCTCAGGGTCGCCGTCCCGGCCGTCGAAGATGTCTCCGGCTTCAGGTCCGGACAGGTCGTGATCAGCCACCTGTCCCCCTGGACCGCTGCCGAGACCAACAACGCCCTGGCCCAGGCCGGTGTGTCCGCTTTCGCAATGGAGGCCATCCCGCGTACCACCCGCGCCCAGGCCATGGACGCACTTTCTTCACAGGCGACTGCCGCCGGTTACGCGGCGACGATGATCGCCTCGACCGAATCAGCGCGCTTCTGGAGCATGCTCACGACCGCCGCCGGCACGATCCGCCCGGCCAAGGTCCTCGTTCTCGGGGCTGGCGTAGCCGGACTCCAGGCGATCGCGACCGCCAAGCGCCTTGGCGCCATCGTCACCGGCTTCGACATCCGCCGCGCCGCCTGGGAGCAGATCGGCTCGCTCGGCGGCCGCCCGCTCGAACTCGACTTCATCCCCGACGCGGAGGACGAGGGCGGTTACGCGCGTCCGCTGACCGACGAAGAGAACCAGCAGGTCCGAGACGCGCTCGACGAGAACGTCGCAAGGCAGGACGTGGTCATCACCACCGCCGCCATCCCCGGACGTGCCGCGCCGATCCTGATCACCAAAGCCGGCGTCGCCAAGATGGCCCCGGGCTCGGTCATCGTCGACCTCGCCGCAGAGACCGGTGGCAACTGTGAACTCACCGAAGCCGGGCAGACCGTCGAGGTCGACGGCGTGAAGATCGTCGGGCCGCTGAATCTTGCCTCGAACCTCGCCGGGCACGCCTCGCAGCTCTACGCGAAGAACCTCGAGAACCTGCTCGGCCTGATGATCACCGAAACCGGGGAGATCAACCTGAACTTCGAAGACGACATCATCGAAGCGGCCTGCATCGCCCACGACGGCGAAGTCCGCGGCGAGAGGACGGCGAAGTGATGGATCTGGTCACAGAACTGACGATCCTGGTCCTGGCGGTTTTCGTCGGGTTCGAAGTCATCTCCAAGGTGCCCGCGACACTGCACACGCCCCTGATGTCGCAGACCAACGCGATCCACGGCATCGTCGTGCTCGGCGGCCTGATAGTCGTCGGTTACTCGACCAGCACCTTCAGCGACATCATCGGCTTCATCGCGATCGTCTTCGGCACTATCAACGTGGTCGGCGGCTTCATGGTCACCGACCGCATGCTCGAGATGTTCGGCGGCAAGAAGAAAGAGAAACCGAAGCCTGCTGAAGAGGAGCCGAAGTAATGGCACTCGCAGCCCTTGATCCCGGCGGCTCGGTAGTCGGCCTCCTCTACATCCTCGCTTTCTCGATGTTCATCTACGGCATCAAGCTTGGCACGCACCCGACGACCGCGCGTCGGGGCAACGGCATTGCCGCGCTCGGCATGGCGGTTGCCGTGGCCGCGACCCTGGCCCAGAAGGGGATCGGCAACTGGGGCATCATCATCGGCGGAATCGTCGTCGGCACCCTGATCGGGGCCTTCGCCTCGAAGCGGGTGAAGATGACCGAGATGCCGCAGATGGTCGCGCTGTACAACGGTCTCGGCGGCGGCGCGATCGCCCTGATCGCCTGGTCCGAGTACCGCCACTGGGTCCACCAGGCCGACGAGATCAGCACGCTCCAGAACGCCGCCGAATCCCTCGGTGGCGGATTCACCGCTTCGATCCCGCTCGACGTGATGATCCCGACCCTGCTCGCGATGATAATCGGGTCGATTTCCTTCTGGGGATCGAATGTCGCTTTCGCGAAACTCCAGGAACTGATCCCGAGCCAGCCGATGGGCCTGCCGGGCCAGAAGGTCATCAACGGGATGCTGCTCGCCGTCCTCGTCGCCGGCGCCGTCTACCTCGGCATCAACAACGAACTGGCGGACCTCAGCCAGCCGGTCTTCATCCTGATGCTGGTCGTCGCGGCCCTGCTCGGCACCATGGTCGTGATGCCGATCGGTGGCGCCGACATGCCCGTCGTAATCTCGCTGCTCAACGCCTTCACCGGCCTTTCCGCGGCCGCCGCGGGCATCGCGCTCGACAACACCGCGCTGATCGTCGCCGGCACCCTGGTCGGTTCCTCGGGCACGATCCTCACGCTCGAGATGGCCACCGCCATGAACCGGTCCGTGGGCAACATCCTCTTCGCCGGCTTCGGTTCGCCCGTGACCGGAGGCGGAGACCAGGAGGAACGGCCCCATCAGTCGATGGGCGCGCAGGATGCCGCCATCGCACTCGCTTACGCCGACTCCGTCGTGATCGTCCCCGGCTACGGCCTTGCCGTCGCCCAGGCCCAGCACGCGGTCCGCGAAATGGCCGACGAGCTCGAGAAGCGCGGCGTCACCGTCGAGTACGCGCTCCATCCGG
>JBPPMI010000339.1:0-10368 GCA_051305975.1 Solirubrobacterales bacterium | reverse complement strand
GCCGGAACCCCAGCGGTAGCGGGTGACATTGCTCCCGGGGAGCCGGCCGGGGTGTCGTCTTCGTCGTCGAAGACTTCGACCATCTTGCCCTTGACCATGAAGATGTGGGCGGCGATGTAGCAGACGAGCATCGCCCCGGCGAGGATGTAGAAGATCGTCTGGGTCGAGAGGGCGAAGGCCGCCTGGACCGCGTGGAAGAAGTCGAGCTCCTGGGCCTTGGATACGTGGGCGCCCATGGTGGTCGAATCACCGCCGCCGGACTGGGTGAGCGAGTTCGCCACCGCATCGGCTTCGGACTTCGGGACGTTGAATGCACCGAGCTTGTCTTCGATGTTGATCTTGTTCTGCGTCGTCAGGATCGTGCCGAGCACGGCAAGGCCGAACGCGGCCGCGAAGTTCCGGACCGTCTGCGTGATGCCTGTAGCTTCGCCGTAGCTGGTGTTCGGCGCCCTGTTCACGGCATCGGTGCTGACCGGCCCGAGGACCAGACCCACTCCGGCGCCCGCCATCACCATGTAGATCCACTGGCCGCCGAGTCCGGCATCGAGGTCGGTCATCTGCTGGGCCCACAGGAAGAACCCGACGGCCCCCAGGGCGCTGCCGAGCAGGACCGCCGGCTTGGCGCCCCTGCTGTCGAGAATGCGGCCACCCCACTGTGACGCGACGGCGAACCCACCAAAGAAGACGAGCAGGTAGATGCCCGCTTCGGAAGCGCTCCAGCCGAGCGAGATCTGGGAGTACATGCTGGCGAAGAAGAACCAGGGCACGAAGGCGATCGAGAGGAAGAACAGCACGAGACTGTCACCGAAGAAGGCCTTTTCCTTGAAGATCTGCACCCGCATGAGGGGCAGCTTCTGCCGCGACTCGAAGAGGAAGAATCCGACCAGTATCCCGAGGCCGACCACTATGCAGCCGATCGTCTTCGGATCCGACCAGCCCCAGATCGCCGACTGCTGGAATCCGAGGACGGCGAGTCCCATGCCGAGCACGATCAGGATCGCGCCTCTGAAGTCGAGCGGCTGCGGGTTCTTCTTGTTTGCCGGCTTCGACTTCCAGATGAGGATCAGCGAGATGATCGCGATCGGGACGTTGATCCAGAAGATCGAACGCCAGGTCCATTCTGTGAGGTAACCGCCGGCGATCGGGCCGACCGAGGTGAGGGCACCGGTGATGCCGAAGAAAAGAGCCATCGCCCGTCCGCGGGTCTCGACCGGGAAGGAAGAGATCGTGATTGCGAGTGCCGCCGGGAACATCATGGCCGCGCCCGCGCCCTGGACGACCCGGAAGAAGATCATCCAGGTTTCGGCGAGGTCGCCCTTCGGAGTTGCCCCGCAGAGGGCCGAGGAAACGGCGAAGATCAGGATCCCGAGGATCAGGATCTTGCGACGTCCGGCGACGTCCGCCAGTTTGCCGCCGAAGGCGAAGAGGGCGGCCATCGAGAGCAGGTAGCCACTGACTATCCACTGGACGCCGGTCGATGAAAGGTCCAGTTCCTTCTGGATCTCGGGGACGGAGATCGAGACGATCGTCTGGTCGATGAAAGTCATCGAGACCGCGAAGATCATTGCGGTCAGAACCAGGTAGCTGCCCTTCGTGTTCGACAAACGAGACCCCTCTTGAAGGTGCGGCCAACCCCCGGCACAGCCACACTGTTGGACTGGTGGGCTGAGGTTACCTGAAGATCCGGAACCGCAAAAGGGCCGACCGGGATACGCTCGAGCCAATGGAAACCATCAGAACCCCTGACTACCGCTTCGCGGACATCGACGACTTTCCCTACGAGCCGGAGTACCGCGAATGGGAAGGCATGCGGCTCGCCCATGTCGACGAAGGCGACGGCTCGCCGGTCCTGCTCGTCCATGGCGAGCCGACCTGGGGTTACCTCTGGCGGAAAGTGATGCCACCGCTGCTCGAGGCCGGCTACCGGTGCATCGTGCCCGACCTTCCCGGCTTCGGCCGGTCCGACAAGCCGGTTGACGACGACTGGTACGACTTCCGAAGGCACACCGGAGCACTGTCTTCACTGGTCGACGAACTCGGTCTCGAGCAAGCCACACTGGTCTGCCACGACTGGGGCGGGCCGATCGGGCTGCGCCTCGCCACGATCGAGCGGGGAGAACGATTCTCACGCCTGGTCGCGATGAACACCGGCATCTTCACCGGGTACCAGCGGATGACCGACAACTGGCTCCACTTCCGGGACTTCATCGCCTCCCACCGGGACGTCCGGGTCGACATGCCGATCCGTGGTGCCTGCGCCACCGAACCGCCGCCGGGGGTGGTCGCCGCCTACACCGCGCCGTTCCCGGACGCCGACTCGAAGGCCGGCATCCGCGCCTTCCCGCAGATGGTCCCGATGAAACCCGGCGACCCGGGTGCGGCCGAGGGCCGGGCGACGGTTGAATACCTGGCGGGGGACGACCGGCCATCCCTCCTCCTCTGGGGTGACTCCGATCCCGCACTTCCGCTCGACCCGGTCGGCTACGCCGTAGAACGGTTCTTCCCGACGGCCGAACCCCTGAAGGTGATCGAAAACGCGGGCCATTTCCTGCAGGAAGACCAGGGCGGCCTGATCGGCTCGAAGATCGCCAGCTGGCTCCCCTGACCCGCACGCGGTTGAAGAACACCGATACTCCCGGAAGACATCCTCGACTGGCGTTTTCCGCATACTCTTATAGGCAATTCATTTGTTGGGGAACCGACCTTTCGGAAGCGTTGCGTTGAAGAACGAATCAGTGGCAGTAGAACCTGAGGTCGAATCGAGCCATCAGGTCCACATCCTGGGAAGCCGGGGAGGGCCCCTTCGAGGAATCGTGCGGTTGATCGAAGTGTCACCGTTCATGCTGGCCGGGATCCTTCTGATCATCCTGGTCCCGGCCACGCCGGGTGTCCGCTTCGGCGGCGGGATGGCTTTGCTCATTCTCACGGTCTTCCGGTCAGTTTCCGAGGTTCGGGGTTTTCCGTCCTGGATTCAGACCGTCACCCCGATCCTGCTTGCCTTCGTGATCGGCCTGATGACCCTGTTCGACCAGGAACCGCTCTACGGCGTGATGATGCTCTTCAACTGCCTGCGGGTCGCTCTCGTCGACAGTCGCCGGATCCTCGTCTACACGCTGATCGCCACGTTGGTCGCCATTCTGATCCCGGCGCTGGTCTACCCCGACGAGCTCGCTTTTCGCGGACTGATCTGGGCCATCATCCTGCTTTCGGTCCTGTTCCCCATCCAGAACCGCTCGCTTGCTCTCGCCGCCCGCGTCGGCCTCAACGCGAAGCTGGCATCGGTGCTGTCCGACCTCCTCACTTCCGACAACGCCCGGACCTCGATCGTTCGCGCCGCCCACGACCTGGGCGAAGCCGACGTGGCCATCCTCTTCGAGGTGGGCCCCGACGGCCGGACCGCGGCCAGCGGCGTGTACGGGGCGATGTCGAAGGACCTGAGCGTCCAGCCGGGTGAAGGGTCGGCCGCGGCACTCAGCATGTCCGAGCACGTCCCGGTCTTCATCCCCTATGTCGAAACGGCCGAAAAAAGCCTGCCGCCGGGAATGATGGACCAGGGACTGGCCACGATCATCGCCTGCCCGATCATGCGTGGCGACAAGGCGATCGGAACGCTGTGCGCCGGATGGAAGCAACGTGTGAGGCGGGCCGACCACACCAACGCCACCGTCATCTCGCTGCTCGCCTCCGAGGCCGCCGTGACCATCGATCACACCGACCTCTTCCAGAGGCTCACCGACACGGCTACCCGCGACTCGCTCACGGGCCTCCCCAACCGGCGTGCCTGGGAGGAACTCCTCCGCGCCGGCCTGGTCGATGCCCGGCAGGTCCGGCAGCCGATCTCGATCGCGATCCTCGACCTCGACCACTTCAAGCGCTTCAACGACACGAACGGCCACCAGACCGGCGACCGGCTACTGCGGGAGGCCGGTGCCGCCTGGAAGAACACGCTCCGCAAGAACGATGTGCTCTTCCGGTGGGGTGGCGAGGAGTTCACGGTCATCCTTCCGAACTGCGACCACGACCAGGCCCTGGAGGTAGTCGACCGGCTGCGAGACGCCACGCCCGGCGGCGAGACAAGTTCCGCCGGGGTCGCCACCTGGAACGGGACCGAGACCGCCGAAGAACTCTTCGCCCGGACCGATACTGCGCTCTACCGGGCAAAGGGGTCCGGCAGGAACCGCACAGTCGCCGCGTCCTCGAACTAGACTGACGACATGAACTCGGGGGAAAAGCCGGACAAAGCTTCAGCGGTCCTGATCACGCTGATCCTGGTTGCTGCGGTTGCCAACCTCAACCTCGCGGTTGCCAACGTCGCCCTGCCGGACATCGGCAAGGCTTTCGACGCCGGCCAGACCCAGCTCAACCTGGTCGCGGTCGGCTACTCCCTCGGACTCGCGACCTCGGTGCTCTACCTCGGCGCCCTCGGGGACCGTTACGGGCGCAAGATGATGCTGATCCTCGGCACGTCGCTCGCGATCCCGGCGAGCATCGCCGCAGCATTCGCTCCGACAGTCGAGGTCCTGTTCGTGGCCCGCGTGGTCGGTGGCCTCGCGGCGGGCATGGCCTTCCCCACCACCCTCGCCCTGATCACCGCCCTCTGGCGAGGCTCGGGCCGGACCCGTGCGATCGCACTGTGGTCGGCTATCGGCGGAGCCATCTCCGCCCTCGGGCCGCTCGCGGCGGGAGCGATGCTGCTCCACTTCGACTGGGGATCGGTCTTCCTGATCACTCTCCCCCTCGCCGTGATCGCCCTGATCCTGGCGATCAAGTTCGTGCCTTCGCACGTCAACGAAGTCAGCGATCCGGTCGACAACCTCGGCGGGATCATCTCGGTAGTGATGGTCGCGGCAGTAGTCCTGGCGATCAACTTCACCAGCCTTCCCGGAAAGGCCGCTCTGTGCGTCGGTCTCGGCCTGATCGCCCTGGCCGGAGTCATCGCGTTCGTGATCCGCGAGAAGCGGGCCGAGAACCCCCTTTACGAGCTGAACGTGGCGGGGCGGCGGATCTTCTGGGTGGCGGCGCTGGCCGGCATCATCGTTTTCGGCACCCTGATGGCGGCGATGTTCGTCGGCCAGCAGTACCTGCAGAACGTGCTCGGATATTCGACGCTTGGGGCCGGCGCGGCGATCCTCCCCGCCGCCGTCTTCATGGTCCTGATCGCCCCCCGGTCGGCGAAGCTGATCGAGAGCCACGGTTCCCGCATCACCCTGCTCATCGGCTACGTGTTCTGTCTCGCCGGCTTCCTCGTGATGTTCTTCCTCTGGGACGACGGCGCCGCCTACTGGAAAGTCGGGCTCGGTTACGCCCTCGTCGGAGCCGGGGTGGGTTTCGCCGGCACACCCGCCTCTCATTCACTGACGGGATCCGTTCCGGTGCGCCGCGCAGGCATGGCTTCCGGGACCGCCGACCTCCAGCGAGACCTCGGCGGCGCGATCATGCAGTCGATTCTCGGCTCGGTGCTGACCGCCGGGTATTCGAGCGCCTTCGCCAACCAGATCGCCTCGTCGCCGGAGTCCGACAAGGTCAGCAGCCAGGTGTCATCCGAGCTCGAGAAGTCTTTCTCGAGCGCCGCGGCCACC
This sequence comes from Solirubrobacterales bacterium, assembly GCA_051305975.1. Classification (GTDB taxonomy): domain Bacteria; phylum Actinomycetota; class Thermoleophilia; order Solirubrobacterales; family 70-9; genus 67-14. The sequence goes on along the minus strand of JBPPMI010000339.1, from coordinate 4,789 downwards.
GCCGAGCAGTACCCGCAATATGCGTCCCAGATAATCGCCGCTGCCCGGGACTCGTTCTTGAATGGCGAAGACTGGGCTTACCTGACCGGGATCGTCGCGATCATCCTCGGGGCTCTCGTCGTTTTCTTCTTCTTCCCCAAGCACGACGACGAGGTCAGGCTGCTCGAGGAGTATGGGGCAGAAGACCAGCCAGCCTAGCCGCGTGGTCCCCGGGGTCTTCGACCTCGGGCTGATCGCACTGGCTGCCGGCTACCTCCTCTTCGTCGCGGTAAGCGGCGTCGGGTCTCACCTCTATTCGAGTACCGACGAAGTGACCGACGACGGCCGGGTATGGCTGCTCCTGACCAGTGGCCTCGAGGTCGTGAGCACCCTGTCGGTGGTCCAGTGGGTGATGCTCGCCGCGGGTGTGGTCTTCGTCATCTATCGCCTCGGGCCGCGGATCTGGTGGGTGGCCGCCATCGCCGGGCACATCGGCGCCGCGCTCATCTCGTACGGGATCATCGACCTGGCGATCGCACTCGGTTCGCAGTCGGCGGATCACACAGCCGCAGAGGCCGACTACGGCATCTCGATCGTGCTCGCGGCAACCCTCGGTGCGCTCACCGCGAGCGCCCTGCCGTTCCGCCGGGGACCGGAAGATCCGATGAGCACCGGGGATCGTGGTGCGATGTGGCTGGGCCTCCTGGGGCTCCTCGGGATGATCATCGCTTCGTTCGGCTGGTACGACGTCCAGCATGTGATCGGCTACGCGATCGGTTTCATCCTGGCCCGGTTCCTCGCAAAAAAGCCCCACTGGGTCGGTTTTGGGACGGCTTCCTGCCCTAGGCTGCGCTGATGGAGATCCTGCTCGCCGTCCTCGCCGCGCTGATGTTCGCCCTCGGCACGGTCCTCCAGCAGAAGGTGGCGTCCGAGGTTCCGGACGAGGACGCGATGAAGGCAAACCTCCTGGTCCAGCTGGCCAAGCGCCCGGTCTGGATGCTCGGTATCGCGGTCGACGGTCTCGGGTTCGTCCTCCAAGCGGCCGCCCTCCACTTCGGCCGGCTGGTAGTGGTCCAGCCGCTGCTCGCGACAGCGGTCGTCTTCGCCCTGCCGCTCGGCCGGCTGATCACCAAGCGGCGCATCACGAGGAACGACGTGATCGGCGCCTCCGCCGTCACCGGCGGCCTGATCCTCTTCCTCGTCCTGGCCGACCCGCAGGGAGGAGTCAACGACGCTTCGACCTTTGCCTGGATCGTGTCCGGCGGGATCGCGGCGGTCGTCTGCCTCGGTCTGGTCTTCGCGTCCCGCGGCAAGGCGCCTTCGCCCAAGGCGGCGCTGCTCGGCATGTCAGCCGGCATCCTCTTCGGTTTCAGCGCCGGCCTCACGCTGACCGTCGTCGACGACCTCGACAGCGGGTTCGTCGCGATAATCACCGACTGGCACCTCTACGCACTGGTCGCGGTCGGCTGGATCAGCATGACCCTGAGCCAGCAGGCACTCCAGACCGGTGCGCTCGCTCCGGCGGTGTCCACGCAGATGTCGCTCGACCCGCTGGTCAGCGTCATGCTCGGCGTACTGATCTTCAAGGAACGGATCGACGACACCTTCATCGAAGGTTCGATCGCCGCCCTCGGTCTCGCGGTCATGGTGTTCGGACTTGTGATCCTCGCCCTTTCCGAGCAGGCCACCCGCGAACCGGAGCCCGCGGACTAGGAGGCGGCCGGTCCCTCCGGTTTTGCCTCGGCCTTGGCTTCGGCATCCTGCATCAGCTTCGCCATGATCAGCTCGCTCCGCTTGCGTCCGTAAGCGAAGAAGATGACCAGTCCGATCAGCAGCCAGATGAAGAGGCGGATCCAGGTGTCGATCGGCAGGGTCGCCATCAGCGTGACGGCGCAGATGATCGCCAGTGGGGCGATCACGTGGACCGCCGGAACGCGGAAGGGTCGCGGTGTGTCCGGGTGCGTGCGGCGCAGCACCAGCACGCCGACGGCGACGAGAACGAACGAGAAGAGTGTGCCGATCGAGACCAGTTCGCCGAGGATGTCGATCGGCAGGAGCGCGGCGATCACGGCGCCGGCCGCACCGCAGACGACGGTGGTGAAGACCGGCGTCCTGAACCGGGGGCTGACCTTCCCGAAACGATCGGGCAGCAGACCGTCCGAGGACATTCTCATGAGGATCCTGGTCTGGCCATAGAAGGTAACCAGCACGGTGGCGAACAGGCCGACCACCGCCGCGACGTTCATCACGTTCTCGAGCCAGTCGATGTGGGCGGGCGCGTCTCGCAGGGCGGTCGAAAGGGGATCGGCAACGTTCAGGGTCGTGTACGGGACGAGCCCGGTGATCACCAGGCCGACCGCGACGTACAGGACGGTCGAGATGATCACGGTGCCCAGCAGGCCGATCGGAACAGTGCGCTGCGGGTTGCGGGACTCGCCGGCCGCCGTCGAGACGGCGTCGAAGCCGACGTAGGCGAAGAACACGACCCCGGCGGCGCGGATGACTCCGCTGTCGCCGAACTCTCCGAACGATCCTCCGTTGGCGGGGACGAACGGTGACCAGAGCGACGTGTCGACGTTGAAGGCGCCGACCCCGATGAAGAGCAGCAGGGCGCCGACCTTGAGGGCGACCATCACGTTGTTGGCCCGAACCGTCTCCCTGGTCCCGAGGACCAGGAGCAGCGTCGTGATCGCGACCACGAACAATGCCGGCAGGTTGATGATGCCGCCACCGTCGCCGAGCGGCGGGTTCGACAGGTCGTGCGGGATGTCGACGCCGATACTGGCCATCAACCCCACGAAATACCCGGCCCAGCCGACCGCCACCGTCGAAGCGGCGAAGAGGTACTCGAGCAGCAGGTCCCAGCCGATGAACCAGGCCATGAACACACCGAAGGCGGCGAAAACGTAGGAGTAGGTGCTGCCGGCGATCGGGATCATCGCCGCCATCTCGGCATAACAGAGGGCGGTCAGCCCGGCGGCGATCCCGGCGAGGATGAAGGAGACGATCACTGCCGGTCCGGCGTACTCGGCGGCCGCGGTCCCCGTTGTCACGAAGATGCCGGCGCCGACGACACTGGCGATGCCGAGCGCGGTGAGTGCACCCGGCCCGAAGGCTTCTGAATCGAGACGCTCACGGTCGACCGACGCCTGTTGAAGCACCTCACTGAGACGGTCCGGCTTCACCTTCTTCTCAGGCGCACTGTCTCCCATAGCGTGCCAGTAGGCTACCCGGAATGGGTGAGGAAGACGGGGAAACCGAGGAACCGGAAGGCCGCGATTTCGTAGCCGAGGAGCGCGACCTCCGTCTCGCCAAACTCGACCGGTTACGAGCGCGAGGTGTTGTCGCCTACCCGCCGAACTTCGAGCGGGACCACACCGTCGCCGAGGTCCTCGCGCAGAACCCCGAGGTGGGTGCCGACGCCGACACCGGCCACACGGTGCGGATCGCCGGCCGGCTCATGACGATCCGCAACCACGGCGGGGTCGTCTTCGCCGACCTGAAGGACCAGACGGGCACCGTCCAGGTCGCCTTCGAAAAGGACAACCTCGACGGTCAGACCTTCGACGACGCCGAGTCACTCGACCGTGGCGATTGGGTCGGCCTCGACGGCAAAGTGATCGGGTCGCACTCCGGCACGGTCACCGTCACCGCCACGAGCCTCGAACTCCTGTCGAAGGCCCTCCGGGCCCTGCCCGACAAGCACAAGGGCCTCACCGACGTCGACACCCGCCTCCGTCAGCGTTACCTCGACCTGATCGCCAACCCGGAGGTCCGGCCCGTCTTCGACATCCGCTCGAAGGTGATCAGTTCCGTCCGCCAGACCCTGGTGGACAACGGCTTCACCGAGGTCGAGACGCCGGTGCTCGCATCGGCTGCCGGCGGCGCCGCCGCGCGGCCTTTCGTCACGCACCACAACTCGCTCGACCTCGAGATGTACCTGCGGATCGCCCTCGAGCTGCCACTCAAGAGACTCGTGGTGGGCGGCTTCGAGCGCGTGTTCGAGATCGGGCGAGTGTTCCGTAACGAAGGCCTGGACACCCGTCACAACCCGGAGTTCACCTTGCTCGAGGCCTACCAGGCGCTCGGTGATTACCACGACATGATGGATCTGGTCGAGCAGATCTGTTCGAAGGCCGCACTCGACGCCATCGGCACGACGGTGATCGAGGTCGACGGCCAGCAGGTCGACCTGAAGCCGCCGTGGCGCCGGGTCACGATGATCGACCTGGTCAAGGAAGTCACCGGTGAGGACATGCATCCGTCCATGCCGGTCGAAGAGGCCCGCGCGATCTGCGACCGGCTGGACATCCATTACGAAGAGCCGTGGGGCTCAGGGCGCCTGCTCGCCGAAGTGGCCGACGAGGCGGGCGAGTCGACCATGATCCAGCCGACCATGGTCTGCGACTACCCGCAGGAGATCTCGCCGCTGGCGAAGGTCCACCGTGACGACTCGACCCTGACCGAACGCTTCGAGGTCGTCGTCGCGGGCCGCGAACTTGCCAACGCGTATTCCGAGCTGAACGACCCGGTCGACCAGAAGCAGCGCTTCGAGACCGAAGCGAAGGCCGGCGCCGCGGGCGACGAGGAGGCCGAGAGCGTCGACGAGGACTACATCCGGGCGCTCGAATACGGCCTGCCGCCGACCGGCGGCCTCGGCATCGGCCTCGACCGGCTGATCATGCTGATCGCGGAGCAGTCCGCGATCCGCGACGTGTTGCTTTTCCCGGCGATGCGTCCCGAAGACGGGGAAGCTGGCCCGGGTCCGTTGCCCGGCCAGGACCTGCCGACCTCGGTCGAGATGACGGAA
>JBPPMI010000338.1:0-5622 GCA_051305975.1 Solirubrobacterales bacterium | reverse complement strand
TCTTCGAAGCCGTCATCGCCACCGTGGTAAGGGTCCGGCACGTCGGCATCCGCGTCCCCTCCGATCTCACGAAGCAGGCGGACCTTCCCACCGTCTCCTCCGGAGAGGGTGAGCAGGTCGGCGTGGTTGCTGCCGTCCATCGCCACGATCAGGTCGAAGTCTTCGAAGTCGTCCACCGTGACCTGCCGCGCCGCCCCGTTCATGGTGATGCCGCGACGCGCCGCGGTCTCCGTCGCCCGTCCATCCGGCGGATTGCCTACGTGCCAGGCACCGGTGCCGGCCGAGTCGACCTCGATCCGCCCGGCCAGGCCCTCCTGTTCGATGAGACCTTTCATCACCGCTTCCGCGGTCGGCGAGCGGCAGATGTTGCCGAGGCAGACGAACAGTATGCGAACGGGGACCGTGTCAGCAGGGCCGGTCAGTTGGACAACTCTTCGTCGATCCCGACGCGGTTGCGCAGGCGGTTGATCTCCTGCTGGAGGTTCTTGATCTTCTGATTCTGGTTGTTCAGCCGCTGCGACAGGGAATCGAAGTCCTTCTGCTGCTTGTTCTCGACCGACGCGACCTCGCTGTCGAGTTCGCTGTCCCGGTTCAGCAGAGTGTTCAGCTGGTTCTTCTGTTTCTTCAGCTGCTTCTTGTTCTGCTTGATTCCCCTGACGTTCGCATTGATCTTCTTTACCAGAGATTTCTCACCCTTGCTCAGAGTGTTGATCAGCTCTTCGGCCTTGGAGGCCTGGCTGGCTTCCTTGGCGTCCTGGGCCGTCTGTGCGGCGGCGAACTGGGACTGGACTTCCGCCGTCACGTTCTGGTCCTTCTCGCTCGCCTGCTTGGCGTTGTAGGCGACGACGGTGCTGAAGATGCCGATGACCAGCCCGAGTGCTCCGAGGGTGATCGCGAGGACCTGCTTCGTGTTCGGGCTCATGCGGCGGACCCTAGCCGAATCGACGGGCACAAGCCGGTTTTCCGGCATGCGGGGTCAGGCGACCCCGATAGCTCAGAGCTTGAGCAGAAGAATGGTGTTCAGGGCGAAGATGATCGCCGTGGCGATCGTGGCGCGCGAGAGATTGCGCTCGACCATCGAACCGCCACCGACGGAACTACCTCCGCCACCGATGCCGAAAGCACCGGAGAGACCCGCGTCCTTGCCCGAGTGGAGAAGGACCAGAAAGATGAGGAGGACGGCGATGCCGACCTGGATGACTGCGAGGATTCCGTACATAACGAAGGCGCAGTCTAGCTGCCCGCGCCCCCGGACGGGCTCTGATCAGTGTCGGCGTCTTCCTTGTCGCCGGTCTCGGCCTGGTCGAGCTTCTTCAGGATCTCGACCGCATCACCCCGCAGCTCGTTGTTGACCAGGTCAAAGTCCTCCTGCGAGAGCTTCCCCGAAGCGAGGTCGGTCTCGGCATCGCGGATCTCCCGGTACTTGGACTCGCGGGCCGCCTCGAGCCCGGCGACTTCCGGATCCTCGGTGGTCGACGAGTCGCCCTTCCCCCAGAAGGGGTACGAGACGAAGGCGACGACCGCGACCAGCAGGATCAAGGCAAAGACCACGGACATCAGACCACCTTCCGTTTCCGGCGGAATGCGCCGCTCGGCCACGCCGCGAAGAGGGCCCCGAGGATGGCGATTATCGCTCCGATCCAGATCCAGGTGACCATCGGACTGACGATTATGCGGAAGGTGACCGGGATGGAACGGTCGGGGTTCACGTACTCCTGAATGATCTCGTCGGTCGCCAGGTCCTGGACCCGCACCAGCTGCCGGGTGAGCTCTGCTGTCTTCGACGGGTCTCTCTGGATGACCGGCAGGACCCGCTGCTGCATGTAGGCGCCGAATCGCTCGTCGGCAGTCTTGGCCCGGTCCTGGACCACGGTTGTGTCCGGTTCGAGTGCCACCCAGAAATCGGTGAAGAGTCCTGCGTCGAGGCCGACCTCGGAGGTTGCTTCACCTTCGAAGTACCCGCGGATCGTGCGGGTCTGGGACTTGTTCTGGTGGTACCGGCGGGTCGGCTCGACGCTTGTTGTCTTCTCGCCGTCCTTGTCGACCTGCAGCTGCGCCCCGAAGACGAGTGCCTGCTCGGTCCGCTCGACGGTCGGCTTGACGTAGGTGATGTCGTAACCGTGGACCGACGTGGTTTCTCCCGGCGTGAGCTTGCGGTCGACCTTCGTCTCGAAGCTTGAAGATGCGGCGACTCCGACCAGCAGGACGACCAGGCCGAGGTGTGCCGTGTAGCCGCCGTAGCGCCTGCGGTTGCGGACCGCGACGGCCCAGATCGATCCGGGGATGCTGCCGCCGGCGCTCGAACGGCGGGCAGCCGCGCCGCGCCACGTGTCCTGGAACAGGGCCACCACGGTGAAGGAAGCGAGGGTGAAGACGAACAGGGCCCAGATGCTGTCCTTCGCGTCGGTGAAGACCAGCAGCAGTACGAAAGCGATCGCGGCGGCGATGAGCGGCGCCTTGAATACCCGTTTCGCTCCCTCCCACGAAAGCCGACGCCAGGCGAGCAGCGGGCCGATGCCGGTGAAGAGCACGAGCAGGACAGCGACGGGGGTCGTGTACCGGTCGAACCACGGTGCGGCGAGGGTCGACTTTGTCCCGGTGAGCAGTTCCGAGATCAGGGGGAAGAAGGTGCCCCACGCGACGATCGCGCAGAGCGTGACCAGCAGCAGGTTGTTGACCAGGAAAATGGCCTCGCGTGACGCGAGTGAATCGATCTTCTTCTCCGACTTGAGGACGTCGAGACGGGAGATGATCAGGAACGTCGAGCCGATCACGACGACACCGATCAGGGCCAGGAAGTACGGGCCGACGGTCGAGTCACCGAAGGCGTGGATCGACTGGAGTACGCCCGAACGGACCAGGAAGGTTCCGAGCAGGGCGAGGCTGAAGCTGGCCACGATCAGGCTGACGTTCCAGACCTTCAGCATGCCGCGCTTCTCCTGGACCATGATCGAATGGATGTACGCCGTGGTGATCAGCCACGGCATGACCGACGCGTTCTCGACCGGGTCCCAGGCCCAGTAGCCGCCCCAGCCGAGCTCGGTGTACGACCAGCGGGAGCCGAGGATGAGGCCGATCGTGAGGAAGGTCCAGGCGATCAGTGCGAACCCGCGGGTGGACTTGATCCAGGCGGCGTCGATCCGCCTCGTGATCAGTGCCCCGATCGCAAACGCGAACGGCACCGTCAGGGAGACGTACCCGGTATAGAGCATCGGGGGGTGGATGATCATCGTCGGGTGCTGGAGCAGCGGGTTCAGCCCGGTACCGTCCGCCGGGACATCGGCCAGCGTGTCGAACGGGTTGACGTCACCGCCGAAGAGCATCAGTCCCGTGAAGAAGACCGCGACGCCGAGCATGATCGCCGTGGCATACGGAACGACGTCGCGCAGCTTGTGGCGGGTAAAGAAGAGCGAGACCGAAGCGACCACCGACAGCAGCGACGCCCAGAGCAGCAACGACCCTTCCTGGCTCGACCACATCGCCGTGAACTTGTAGAAGTTCGGCGTGTCGATCGAAGAGTGGTTGGCGACGACGCTGAGGGTGAAGTCGTCGGTCAGGAACGCGTATTCGGCGGCGAACACGCAGACCAGCATCAGGAACGCCAGCGCGTAGGTTGCCCGACGCGAGGAATCTACCCACCGGCGGTCACGCCTGGTGCCGATGAGTGCCGCCGTCGCGCCGTAGATGGCGGTCAGGAAGGCGAGGAAGAGTGCAGCGCCGCCGAGGCTACTGATTCTTTTTCTCCGAGAACTTCGATGGGCACTTGGTCACGAGCGTGTCCCGTTCCCCCACGAAGGTCCCGCTTTCATCCACACTGCCCTTCAGAACTATCTCGCGTCCGTCGCGGAAGGGGTCGGGCACGACACCTTCGTAGGTGACGGGGATCGAGCCGGATCCATCGCGGTCGCTGACCTGGAATTCGATGCCTTCTCCGACCTTCTCGATCGAGCCGGGAACGACCTTTCCGGTCATCTCGTAGCTCTTTCCGGGCACGGCGTCGCCGAGCTCGGAAGGCTCCCGGGCTTCGCTCGAGGCGTTGAAGGAGGTGTAGACCAGACCGGTCGCGAGCACCAGGGCGAAACCCAGGGCCACGAACAGCCGGATCTGTCGCTTTTTGGCTTGATCCATCAGCAGACTGGATTATCGCAAGCCGGAGGGCCCGGCGGTCGTGTCATGCCAGAATCCGCGTCATGACTGAAAACGAGAAGGTCCTTCTGATCACGGGTGCCGGCAGCGGCATCGGCGCCGCAACCGCGAGACTCCTCGCGCGTAAGTACCGGCTGGTCCTCGCAGGACGGAGAATCGGGCCGCTGGAGGAGCTCGCGAAGGAGATCGGCGGGTCGGATCGTGTGCTCGTCACGACCTGCGACGTCGGCGATTGGGACCAGGTCCAGGCGATGGGCGAAGCGGCTCTTAACGCATTCGGCCGGATCGACGCGGTCTTCGCCAACGCCGGCTTCGGCGCGAGCCGCGGTTTCCTCGAAGAGAGCCCCGAGCAGTGGAAGTCGATGGTCCTGACCAACGTCCTCGGTCCCGCTCTGACCATCCGGGCCACTCTCCCGCACATGCTCGAGCGCGGCCACGGGCACTTCCTGATCACTTCCTCGATCGCCGGCCGGCGGGTCCTGCCCGGTTCGCTCTACTCGGCGACGAAGCACGCGACCACCGCGATCGGCGAAGCGCTGAGGCAGGAACTCCGCGGGCTCGATGACGACAACCGGATCAGGATGACCCTGATCGAACCCGGCATGGTGGACACGCCCTTCTTCGATCAAAGGCCCGGTGACAGCGCCCTCGGTGACGATGACATCGCCCGGGCGGTCGCCTACGCGCTGGAGCAGCCGGAGTCGGTCGACGTCAACGAGATCCTGGTCCGGCCGATCACCCAGCCGGCCTAGGTCAGGGCAGCAGGGCCTTGACCAGCCGCCAGTAGGCCCTCAGCACGAACCGGACCGGTCCGGACCGGACGAAGTCCGGGAAGTACCGCGAGTCCAGGTCGGCGGTGAGCAGGTCGGCGAAGTGCCGGGCCGACAGCGCCCTGACCGACTGGATCCGACGCCGCTCGCCGAACAGGCGCGGCAGCCACAGGAAGATCTGCCTCCAGGCCGCCAGCTTCTGCGGCAGCCAGCCACCGCGGGCGGCCACCGGGATCAGCGCGAGTTCGGTGGCGAGGAGGGCCGGGGCGAGCAGCACGATCAGCGTCGCCGGATAGTTCCGGATGATCATCGCCCAGCGGTTGCGTTCGAGCCACATCCATTTCTGGCCACTCCGTCCAAAGTCGTATTCGTGGTCGACCACGGCCTCGCCGGCGATGCCGATCAGCTCGCCCTGCGACCGGAGCCGGAGCGAGAGGTCGGTGTCTTCCTGGTAGAGGAAGAACCCCTCCGGGAAACCGCCGGCCCGGTTCCAGGCTTCGGGTCTTACCGCGAGACAGGCCCCGGATACCGCTGCCGGCAACGTCTCGTCACCAATCTCCGCAGGAACCTCCGACCCGTGCCCGCCGGCCCAGGAGAAGCCGGTGAAATGGACCGGGTTGCCGATCGTGTTCACGACCCGGCGCCCGTTCTCGTGGCAGACGACCAAAGCCATCCAGGCCGCCCAGGGGAATCCTTCGGCGGCGGG
>JBPPMI010000337.1:0-4505 GCA_051305975.1 Solirubrobacterales bacterium | reverse complement strand
GAGATAGAACGAGGAGGTAACGTCGGCGAGCACCGGCAGGTGGTTCTGGACCGTGTGGGTCGGCGCATCACCGGTGGCGACCGAGACGACGTCCCCGAGGACCGCGGACGCGGTCTGGATGCCGCCCGCTCCGGGACCGGAAATGGTGACTTCGGTGATCTCGGGGGCTTCGACCGTGACCGCGTTGAAGGGGCCCTCGATCGGGGAGAGCGGGTGGCCCTCGTAGAGGAAGCACGGGAAGACACGAACGGTGATGCCTTCGTCCAGGCGTTCCGCGACGCCGAGCAGCTTGAGCGAGAGACCGAGTTCCTTGGCGTATTCGAGGTCGTCGGGCTGGACCGATTCGATGCCTTCGAAATCCACCTGGTCCAGGGTTACCGGTGTGTGAAAGGCGAGCCGCGCGAGGATTGCCATCTTGGCGGCCGCATCGGCGCCGTTGACGTCATCGGTCGGGTCCGCTTCCGCGTAACCGAGCTCCTGGGCACGGGCGAGCGTGTCTTCGTAAGAGGCACCGGTCGAGGCCATCTCGGAGAGGATGAAGTTGGTCGTGCCGTTGACGATCCCCGAGACCTTGGTGAACTCGACGGCGCCGAAACTTTCCTGGACGACCCGGACTACCGGGACGACACCGGCGATCGCCGCTTCGAAGCGGAGCTGGACTCCGGCTTCCTCGGCCGCCGCGAAGAGCTCGGCCCCGTGCTGCGCGAGCAGCTGCTTGTTGGCCGTGACCACCGGCTTGCCGGCCCTCAGCGAAGCCAGAACGTGGTCCCGGGCGGTGTCGGTCCCGCCCATCAGCTCGACGATCACGTCAGCGCCGGCGAGGATCTCGTCGAAGTCACCCCTGCTGGTGGTGAGCACGCCGGAGATCTCGGGCGGGCGGCCGATCGCCGACTCGATCGCGTCTTTCCGGCCGCCGACCAGGTCGTCGAAAGCGCCGCCGACGGTGCCGTGCCCGAGCAGGCCGATCTTCAGCGTCTCGGTCACGCGTCCCTCACCAGAAGGTCTTCGTAGCTTTCGCGCCGGACCACGACTCTTGCCTCGCCGTCCTCGCAGAAGATCACGGGGGGCCGGGGCATGCCGTTGTAGTTGTTCGCCATCGAGTGACCGTAGGCACCGGTCGCGGGCGTGAGCAAGATGTCTCCTACCTGGGGGTCGGCCAAAGCCACGTCACGGATCAGGATATCCCCGGACTCGCAGTGGGACCCGGCGACGGTCACCACGCGCTCGCCCGGATCGTCGGCGCGGTCGGCGATCACCGCCTCGTACCTCGCGCCGTAGAGCATCGGCCGCAGGTTGTCGGACATGCCGCCGTTGACCGAGAGGTAGGTGCGGACGCCGGGGATCTCCTTGATAGTGCCGACTGTGTAGATCGTGACGCCGGCGGTGCCGACCAGCGACCGGCCGGGTTCGACCAGGATCTTCACGTCGTCACCGAAGAACTCGTGGACGGCCGCGAACTTCAGGTCGACGTAGCTCGAAATCTCGGGCGGATGGTCGTCCTCGCCATAGGAGATGCCGAGTCCGCCGCCAACGTCGACGACGCGGCACCAGTCGCCTTTCAGCGTCGCCAGGGCCTCGACTGCGAGGCGGAAGGGTTCGATCTCGAAGATCTGGGAGCCGATGTGGAAGTGGAGTCCGACCAGGTTGAGCCGTTCCGAAGCGAGCACGCGCTCGATCGCCTTGGCGGCGGTGCCGTCCTCGAGTCCGAAACCGAACTTCGAGTCGAGCTGGCCGGTCTGGATGTACGAATGGGTGGATGGCTTGATGCCAGGAGTCACACGGACCAGCACGTCCTGATCCTTTTCGAGAACCCGGTCGCAGCGGTCGATCTCGTCGAACGAGTCGACGATCAGGTGGCCGACTCCGGACCGGCTGGCGAGTTCGATCTCCCCATCGGTCTTGTTGTTGCCGTGCATGTAGATGCGCTCGGGCGCGTAGCCCGCGGCCAGGGCCATGGTCAGTTCGCCGCCGGAGGCGACGTCCACCGACAGTCCCGCTTCGGCGAACAGGCGGTAGGCCGCGGTGACCGGCAGGGCCTTGCTGGCGAAAAGCACCTCGAAGTCGTCAGTGTGGGCCGCGAAAGACGACTGGTAGGCAGCCGCCCTCCTCTTCATCTCCTCGACCGAGAAGATGTAAGCGGGGGTCCCGAATTCCGCGGCCAGATCGATCACGTCACAACCACCTATTTCCAGGTGGCCGCGCGCATTGGTGACTGTTCCGACCGGGTAGACCATCGCCGCCATTCTTACGACTTCCGCCGACCGATACTGTCTGGTCCGTGCCCGGGAGTGGAAGACAACCGATCAATGCCCCTGCGGGAGGACCCAACACGCCCGGGGTACCCTGGATCGGTCTCGGCATCCTGATCGTCCTCACCCTGATCCTCGCCGCATTCGTCTCCTACTTCTTCTTCGATGTCGGCAACAGCGATTCCGACGACTCCGAGGGCCCGGCACTGATCAACAGCGGTCCGACCGGTCCGGCCAACCCCGAGGTCGAAGGAAGCAGCGTCGGGTCGCTCGGCTACCCGGCGGTCGCGACACGCAACACCACCCGCATCAGTGGCAATGACCCGGCGGACATCTCCCTGGCGGCAGCTTTGGCCTCCTACCCGACCACCGGACCGGGAACGCCGCCCAACGCGGTCACCGTTGTCAACGCCGAGGAATGGCAGGCAGGAGTCGCCGCCGCGACCCTCAGCGCCGCCCCGGTCGGGGCACCGATCCTTCTCGCACCATCCGGAAAACTGAGCGAGAGCGCCACCGACGTGCTTTCCGAGTTCAGTCCCGAGGGGGCTCCGTCCACCGGTGAGTCGGAAGTCTTCGCGGTCGGCAGGGTCGCGCCGCCATCCGGATACGAAACCCGGACGCTCAACGCCGGGGCCCCGGCGGCGCTCGCGGTCCAGATCGCCGAGCTGAAGAGGGACCTGACCGGCGAACCGCCGAACGCTTTCGTGCTCGTCTCATCGGAGGAGGCCGAGTTCGCTTCCCCGGCCGCGTCCTGGCTCGGCCGCTCGGGTGATGTCGTGCTCTACACCGGCAAGGACGAACTCCCCAAGGCCACTCTGGACTACCTGAAGAAGAAGGAGAACAAAGACGTGCCGGTCTTCGTGCTCGGCCCGACTTCGGTCGTCTCGCCCGAAGCCCTGAAGCCTCTCGACAAGATTTCAACCGTTGAACGGGTGGGCGGCGAGGATCCGGTTTCCGCGGCCCTGGAGCTGGTCCGATTCTCGAGCGGCACCTTCGGCTGGAACCTCAACGCTCCCGGCCACAACTACGTGGTCGCCCGCAGCGACCGGCCGATGGACGCGGTCGCGGCATCCGCCCTTTCGACCAACGGAACCTGGCCGGCGCTGCTGCTCACCGACTCGAACGACAAGCTGCCAGAGGACGTAGGCGACTACTTCCTGGACGTCAAACCGGGCTACGACACCGACCCGACCCTCGCCCTGTACAACCATGTGTGGATAATCGGTGACGAATCATTGATCAACGTCACCCAGCAGGCATTGATCGACGATGCCGTGGAACTCGAACCCGTAGAAACACTTCAAACCACACCATGAGCGAAGAAGAACACATAGGAGTCCTCGATTCCGGCAAGTCCGTCACTCCCGAGGACATTCGTGAGCTGACGGGCGCGGTCACTCCCCACTTCTCACTTCAGGTGAGGAACCGGGTCCGCCGCCTGATCGCCCCGCTGCCTGCGAACGACCCGGCCCGCCTCGAAGGCGAGAGGCAGATCGCCCGGCTCGAGAAGCTGTCGCAGAACAGCGGCCAGCCCGGGCCGCCCGCCGACGACTCCCACTGACCATGAAGCAACTGGCGCCAGGGGTAGAGCGCCTTAGCCAGTTCCCCCGGCCGATGGTCAACATCTACCTGGCTGAAGACGTGCTGATCGATGCCGGCACGACCTGGGACCGCCGCCGCGTGTTCAAGCAGATCAAGGACCGTGACCTCTCGATGGTCGCCCTCACCCACGTCCACCCCGACCACCAGGGCGTGGCGAAGGACGTCTGTGTCGAACTCGACATCCCGTTGGCCTGCCACGCCGACGACGTCGACGCGATGGAGGGCCGGGTGCCCGTATCCAGTGAACAGATCACCAATCCGGTCCTGAGGCGCATCCAGAGCGCCTGGGAAGGCCCGCCACACAAAGTCAGCCGCATCCTCGAGGAAGGCGACGAGGTCGCCGGATTCCGGGTCATCCACGCCCCCGGCCATGCCCGGGGAGAAGTCATCTACTTCCGCGAGAGCGACCGGGTCACGATCTGCGGGGACGTGATCCGCAACATGAGTTACGCCACCAGCCTCGCCGGAATCGCGGAACCGCCGGAACAGTTCACGTACGACCCGGTCGAGAACCGCCGGTCGATCAGGAAGCTCGCCGACCTCAATCCTTCATTGATCCTGCCCGGGCACGGTCCGGCAGTGACGGATTTGGCCGACTTCGAACGGTTCGTGGCAGCGCTTCCTCAGGACTGATTCGGTCTACCGCCTTGGCGG
>JBPPMI010000336.1:0-8679 GCA_051305975.1 Solirubrobacterales bacterium | reverse complement strand
TGACCCGCTTTCCGGGCGGCCGGACCTGGATGGCAGGCCTGTCCGACCAGGACGGCACCGCCAAGTTCACCTATTACGAAGGCGCGGCCGCAATGTCGAGCCGGTACGCGGATCCGGAGCGCGATCACGAGATTGTCAAGTCGGTGCTGACCGACCTGGGGGTGAGCGAGGAGGACGCCGATGCCCGCATCGAAGGAGCCTTCGACCCGGAGGTGGTCACATGCGAACTCGTGACCCTGTCATCGGTGATCGAAAACGAAGGCGTCGAGCGGATCGACCTGCTGAAGATCGACGTCGAACGGGCCGAACTCGATGTCCTTCGGGGGATCGAGCCGGATCACTGGCCGCGCATCCGGCAGGTGGTGGCGGAGGCCCATGACGAAGGCGGGCGACTGGACGAACTCCGGCAGATCCTCGAAAGCCAGGGCTTGCGCGTAACGGTCGACCAGGAAGCGAACATGAAGGACACCGGCGTCGTGATGGTCTACGCGTCGCGGTCATGAGCCCGGCGAAGAAACACACCGGACCGGTCGCCGTCTCCATGGCGACCTACAACCCCGACCCGGAGCTATTCCGGGTCCAGGTGGAATCAATTCGTGCGCAGACCGGATGCGAGTGGCACTGCTTCATCAGCGACGATGATTCGGACGCGGACTCGGTCGCGTCGATCCAATCGGTGATCGGAGACGACGAGCGCTTCACGTTCTCGCCTGCGCCCGGGAGGCTCGGCTTCTACCGGAACTTCGAACGGGCGATCACCCTTGCGACCGACGAGTACGACCTGATCGCGCTCAGCGACCAGGACGACCGCTGGTACCCGGACAAGCTGCAGACGCTCGTTGCGGGACTGGGTGACGCCGGCCTGATCTACAGCGACCAGCGCCTGGTCACCGAGGACAGCACCGTCATCGCCGGCACCTATTGGAGCACCCGGAAGAACAACTTCACGAACATCGCCTCGCTGCTTATCGCCAATACGGTCACCGGTGCCGCCTCGATGTTCCGCCGCTCCCTCGCCGAGCACGCCCTGCCGTTCCCCGAGCTTCCCGGAGAGCAGTACCACGACCACTGGCTGGGCATGGTGGCCCTGGCGCTCGGCGACATGGCCTACGTCGACCGTCCGCTCTACGACTACGTCCAGCACGGCGGCGCGGTGCTCGGTCACGAGAAAGCGAATGCCGGCCTGTCGAGCCGCGGCATCCGTCGCCTCGACCCGCGCCAATGGCGAACGATCCTCGGCGGCTGGGCTTCCGCCTACTTCGACGTCTTCCTCAGGCTCAAAGCGATCAGCCAGGTCGTGCTCGAGCGATGTGGCGGCGAGATGCCGGCAAAGAAGCGGCGCACGCTGGAACGCTTCGCCGGCAGCGACCGCTCGCTCACCGGACTGCTCTGGCTCATGTTCCGGCCGCTCCGCCGGCTGGCCGGCCACGACGAAACCCTTGGCATGGAGCGGGTCCTGGTCCGGGCGATCCTCTACCGGCACTTGGCCGGCGTGAAGCGCCGGCTGCCACGGGGGCTCCGAAACCGGCTCGGTAGCGGTGACTCCCCCGCGGTCGAGAACGGCCTGACCCCGCAGATGCGCCAGAAGGTCGCCCCGCTCTTCCCGGTCGTCTCGAAGACGCAGCCGACACGGGTCAACCTGCTGATCCCGACGATCGATCTCGAACACCTTTTCGGCGGGTACATCGCCAAGTTCAGTCTCGCCCGGCGGTTGGCCGAAGCGGGGGTGCCGCTGCGGATCGTGACGGTCGACATCACCCCACCCCTGCCCAACGACTGGAAGGCGCAGGTCGAGTCGTACCGGCAGCTGGACGGGCTGTTCGACGAGGTCGAGATCGTCTTCGGCCGCGACGGCAAGGAACCGCTCAGGATGAGTCCGGACGACCGCTTCATCGCCACCACGTGGTGGACCGCCCACATCGCGACCCGCTTGGCCCGGCAGAGCAACCGGGTAGACGGCCGCTTTCTCTACATGATCCAGGAGTTCGAACCGCTGACCGTCCCGCCGGGCACCTGGAGCGACCTCGCCCGGGCGTCGTATGACTTCCCCCACGATGCGCTTTTCTCAACGGCGATACTGAGGGATTATTTTGCCGACGAGGGCTTAGGAGTGTTCCGGCCGAAAGAGGTCTCTGCCGGTGTCACCGGGTTGACCTTCAGGAACGCGATCACGCCGATCGCCGCACCCACCACGGAAGAACTGGCCGAGCGCCCGAAGCGCAAACTCGTCTTTTACGGCCGACCGGAAGCTCACGCCGCCAGAAACCTGTTTCAGGTCGGGATCGACGCGCTGCGGCAGGCGATCGGCGAGGGGGTGTTCAGTGACGAATGGCAATTCTTCGGCATCGGCTCGACGGGTTCGGGTGAACGGCTCGACCTCGGCAGCGGCCATACCCTCGAGCTCCTGCCGCGCGCCGACCAGGAAGCCTACGGTGAGTTCCTGGCCGGGCATGACCTCGGCCTCGCCCTCATGGACGCGCCCCACCCGAGTCTCGTGCCGATCGAGATGGCTTCTGCCGGCATGCTCGTCGTGACCACGACCTGGGGTCAGAGCAAAACCGGGGAGAAGCTCGAGGCGATCTCACCGAACCTGATCAGCGGCCCTCCGGATCTGCCCGGCGTCGTCTCCGGACTTCGCCTCGCGGCCGGCCAGATCGACGATTTCGAAGCTCGGGTGGCCGGCGCGAAAGTCGACTGGCCCAACGATTGGGACGAAGCCTTTGACGACGCACTCCTGGCGCGGATCAATGAAACGATCAGCCTGCCCTGAGGCATCCGCGACTCGTGGACCTCAGTTTTCAGTCGGGGGCGATCAAGGCGCCGATTCGCGTTCGAAGGTAACCACGCTGGCTCCACCCGCGAACCCAGCGTAGTCTTCGACAGCCGTACTCTGGACACCCTTCGGCAAAGCGCTGATGAATTTCGCAAGGGTGGAATCTGGGGCATAGGCCGCAGATAGGAGAGGGTCTGAGGCCGGCGTTATCAGATAAAGCGCGCCGCCTTTCCGGGTGGCGGTGCGCTCGGCTAGGGCTTCAGGTTCTTCGATGGGCAAGTACGTGTAGCGCCCTTCTCCTCCCAGCACGCTCACCCTCGTCTGAAGATCTTTCGATGGAATGCCAAGACGGGAGGGCTGAGGCAGGTCTGGCTGAATATTTTCCCTCGCGTTGTCGAGAGCAACGTCTACCGGGGTAATCGGGGCTGGCTGGGAACTCGCCAGCTGCACGATCTCGTCTCCGGGCTGCCACTCTTCGGCCACGAAATCAGCGGCGGCTTGGTAATCCGGCCGCCGGTTATCGCTGTCGACCGTGCTCAGACCGAGATATCCGAAGAATACGATCAGCCCGGTGACACCGACGATCTTCAACCACGTGGTTCGACTGGCCAGAACGAGGGCGGCGAAGCTCACTGCGAGTCCTGGCCAGGAGGTTGCGAGGTTGCGCGGAAGGAAAACGCTCACCGAAAAGGTGCTGACCACGGCGGCGAGGACGGGGGCGGCCAGGGCCAGGGACACGATCAGGATCAATTCATTCGAAGGACGCAAGGACTCTTTTGTCCGGTAGCGCAACATGATTTCCCTTGCGAGACCCAGGACGCCCGCAACGACTCCGAGATACAGGAACAGATAGACGTTGCCGGTTGAAGGCGTACCGACAACGAAGGTACGTTCAAACGCCCACGATCTCACGTCGTACCAGAAGCTGTCCCAACTGAACGGCCGAAGAAACTCGATGGTCTTTGAGCCGATCGAGTCGCTGTCAGCGATGTACTGCGGAAGCCAAGGTAGGAACGAGACCGCAGCTCCCGCGGCGGAAAGCAGCAGTGCTTTGCGCGATTTGGGGAAAAAGACGAAAGCCCATACGAACTGAGTAACGAGCACGAACAGCGCTGTGTAATGGGTATACATCGATGCTGCGCATAGCACGGCGAACGCGACCCACCATCTGACTTGACCCTTTCTCAGGGCCAGCAACAACGCGAGCGTAGAAAGCAGAGTTAGAAATGTGAGGAACGAATAGGCGCGAGCTTCGGACGAAAAGAAGATCAGGAACGGGCTGAAGGCCACCAGTGCTGAACTGACAAGACCGACCTTCCGATTCACGGACCAAGTGCCGAGCACGTAGACCAGGGGAACGATCGCCACTCCCGCGAGGTAAGACGGAATCCGCAACATCACGGTCGGGTCCCCCAGATTTGCCGGGAACCAGGCAACCAAAAAATACAACGGGGGCGTGATCTCCTGCTCCCCCTTCACGTAGTCAAGTGTTGTGAGGAAATCCCTGCCCATCACCATGAAGTAGGTCGACAGTTCATCGCCGAAAATCGTGTCTCCCATGCCGGGAATTCGGATCAGCGCACCGGCAACGGTTATGAGCCCCAGAAGGATCAAGCATTTCCGCTGGGACGAATGCGGGGAAGACCTCATCGTTTCAGCGTAGATCCGTCGGTGGGACCCGAAGGTGGCGGGAACCAGTCGGACTCGAGGTCTGACAACGAGATCGCCGTCGATTGTGAGTAGACCGTGAAAAGAATGACCAGATTTCCGAGCGCGACGAGGGAAATGGTGCCAGTTCCGACAAGTGCGTAGCTAGTCCAATCCGGCACCGCAGAATTGGTCGCCACTTCGATGAAAAGCACCGCTATTGCGAGGATTCCCGCCATCATGATGGTGAACAGGAACACGAAGAAGGTCCGCCTCGCGATGGCTTCGGAAAAAGGCATCAGCATCCGGAGAGCGTGGGTCACCAGTTTCGAGTAGCCCATTCGGGAGGAGCCGCTGTAACGCGCACCGCGTTCGCATGGGACGAAATTCACCGGCAGATCCAGATTCAGCATCGACGACGAGTAACACAGCGCGAACGATGGATGAAGCAGCATTCGCTTTGCCGTACGGGCACGGTACGAGGCGAAGTTACCGCTCTCCACCGCGGTTCCGGTGGCCAGGAGGAAGAAGAGCTTGAAACAGGGATAGAGCACTTTGAATGGCAGCGGTGCGTGGGCACGTTTAGTTCGTTTAGCGAGGACGATTTCTTCGTCATTGGTGTGAGTCCGAAGTACTTCTTTGACCAGTTTCGGGATGTCTTTGGGTTGATCTTCTCCATCAGAATCGAGGGTGACGATCACATCGTCGTCGTCCAGGGATCTCGAAATCGAGCGGAGTGCGAAAACCAGGCCTCGCTGGTGTCCGAGATTGAATGGCGGTTCAATTACGTCGGCATCTTCGAGATCGCGAATACGCGACATCTCCGGGTCGCGACCAGCCATGTCATCAAGCACGCAGAACCGAACATCGAGAGCGCTTAGCTCTGGATCGTTCGCCAGCGCTTCCAGAGCACCATCGCGAAGTTTGAGGAACGGATCGACGTCCATGTAGACCGGGCAAACTATCCGTAGTCGTCGGGCTCTCCCCAGCGCCGAATCAACAATATTACCGCTCCCGAGTTCAGTCATCTGGGGTAGCATAGTGATGCTCCGTACGGCGACAGCGGCCTGCGAATCGAATTGTGATCACGATCCCCGTCGATATGCGGACAAGTGTTGTCGCTGGATGAGGACGGCGCGATTCTCGGTCCTTGGTCCCATCGGGATTCGCGGTGACGCCGCCGGGAACGAATCGGTCCGATGACGAGTAGCCTTCACCGCGACCTGACGGCCGAGTCCAGCCGGGTCCGTCCCCGACATTGAATCCACTGCAAACCCCAGAGAACACGACCCCGGCAGAAGCGGCCCTCGAGATTCAACGTGGCCCTGTCGTCGTTGACGTGCAGGGCGTCGGCAAGTCGTTCCGCATCCCCGAGCACCGGGTCGATTCGATCAAGGAACGGGCTGTACATCCTTTCCGCCGGAATCCGTCCCGGGAACTGAAGGCCCTGGATGGCATCTCGTTCCAGGTCCACGAAGGCGAGTTCTTCGGCATCGTCGGGCTCAACGGCTCCGGCAAGAGCACCTTGCTGAAGATTCTCGGCAGCATCTACCGGGCCGATCGTGGCCGGATCCGGGTTGCAGGCCGGATCGCACCTTTCATCGAGCTCGGTGTCGGCTTCAATCCGGAGATGACCGCTCACGAGAACATCGTGCTGAACGCGGTGATGCTCGGCCTGTCCCGCCAGGAGGCCCAGCAGAGGGTGGTGCCGGTCATCGAGTTCGCCGGGCTCGAGGAGTTCGCCGAGCTGAAGCTCAAGAACTACTCGTCGGGGATGATGGTCCGGCTCGCTTTCTCGGTGATGGTCCAGGCCGAGGCCGACATCATGCTGATCGACGAGGTGCTGGCCGTCGGTGACGCGTCGTTCCAGCAGAAGTGCGAAGACGTCTTCCACGACATGCGCGAGGCCGGCAAGACGATCATCCTCGTCACCCACGACATGAACAGCGTCGAGAAGTTCTGTCACCGCGCGATGATGATCCACGATGGCGAAGTAAGCAAGGAAGGCAGTCCCCAGGTGGTCGCCGAGTGGTACCTGCGAGCCAACTTCCGCGAGCGCGACGAGCGTCCCGGCTTTCATGCCGGCGCTTCGGCCGAAGGCGATGACGCCCACATCGTCGACGCCTGGCTCGAGGACGAGACAGGACAGCGGGTGCAGAACGTCGGCAAGGCCGCGCCCTTCCGGATGAACGTGATCGTCGAAGCGCTGAACGAGATGCCGCAGGCTGTCTTCTCCTTCGGTGTGACCGACGAAGCCGGGCTCCAGGTATTCGGGTTCTCCCGGCGCCTTTCCGAAGTGTCGGGCTACGACGTCCTTTCCCCGGGCGAGCAGGTCCAGATCTCCGTCGACGTAAACAACATCCTGCGGCCCGGCCGCTATTTCCTGAGCGCCCGCGGCTTCCGTGACGATTCGCTTAATGACATGCGCATGCAGGTCCTCCGTGCCATCGACTGGGTCGTTTTCGGTACCGGGATCGATTCCGGTGCGGTCTCGCTCGTCGAAGAAGTCGAAATCTCCCGTCCGTACAACTGATGACTCCGCCCGAGGAGGAACTCCCGATCGTTCGCGAGACCCCGGTCCTCCGTGACGTCGCGGGCCCATCGGCCCTCGGTGGCAGCGCCAAGCGCTTTTTCGACCTGCTCTACCTGATCTCGGTCAACGACTTCAAGAAGACCTACTTCGGCACGGTGCTCGGTTACTTGTGGTCACTGCTCCGGCCCCTGGCCCTGTTCGCCGTGCTGCTCTTCGTCTTCACCAAGATCTTCCGGCTAGGTTCCGAGGTTGAGTTCTACCCCGTTCTGCTCCTTTTCAACATCGTGATGATCTCGTTCTTCCAGGAAGCCTCCATGACGTCTGTCATGTCGGTGGTCAACCAGGAGGGGGTCGTCCGGAAGACCCACTTCCCGCGGCTGGTCATCCCCCTCGCGACCGTCATTACCGGCCTCTTCAATTTCTGCACGAACATGATCGCCGTCGTCATCTTCATGATCGCCTTCGGCGTGGCGATCGTCTGGACCTGGCTCCTCTTCCCGCTGGTCCTGCTCAGCCTGTTCGTGCTGACGCTGGGCGTGAGCATGCTGCTTTCATCGCTATATGTGCGCTTTCGCGACGTCGGCATCATCTGGGGAGTAGTGGTGACCGCGCTCTTCTACGCGACTCCGGTGCTCTACCCGCTCGAGTTCGCGCCGGAGCAGTACCACGACCTCATCCTGATCAACCCGTTGACGCCGATCTTCGTCGAGGCCCGTCACTGGATCATCGACCCGTCCGCTCCGGGCGCGGTCGAGGCCGCCGGCGGGGCCCTGCACCTGCTGCCCGCCGCCGCGATCTACATCGGCATCTGTGTTCTCGGAGTGTGGGTCTTCAACCGGGAGGCTCCGAGAATCGCGGAGGAACTCTGAGCGCTGAGCTACTTCTTGCGCAGGGTCAGAGCGACCTGGTACATGTCGCCGCTCAGGATGCTGACGTCGAGCAGGTCGAACATCGAAGTCCAGTTCTTCTTCACGTAAGGCAGCGTGATGACAGCCTCGCCGTAATGCATCTCTTCGCCGCCGAACTGCGGGTGACCCTCCGTCTCGTGCGGCACGAACACGTAGTGGGGGTCACGCAGGACCCGCAGGCGGTCGGCCCCGAGCCGGTCGACCGCGGGCTGCATCAACGGGTTGAAGTCGATGTACGAGGGGGGACGAATCGTCAGCACGAAGAGCCCATCGTCGTTCAGGCTTCTGTGGATGGCCTCGAGCGATCTGGTGGCCGCCGTCTCCGAGATGTGGGTGAAGACCGAGAAGCTGAAGACGAGGTCGAACTTCTCCTCGAACGGCAGGCTTTCCGGCAGGAACTCGCTCAGTTCGAGCTTGGCCGGGACTCCGCTCTGGCGGATGACGTCGAGGATGCTCTGGGCGGGGTCGCATCCGTGGAGGAGGCCGGGCTCGAGGTCCTTCGCGAACATGCGAGTCAGCCGGCCCCAGCCGCAGCCGAAATCGAGGACTTTCGCCTGGGAGATGTCGTTTGAACCGTGCGTCGCCTGCATCTCTTTGACCTTCCGGTAGAAGCAGACGCTCTGCGCGGCAAGGGTGGGCCCGCTGGCGCCGTTGTACATCGCCTGAAGTGCCGGTTCGGGCACGTCAGGCAGGAAGTCGCGGATGCCCGGGTACGCCTCGTACTCGAGCGTCAGGAGCATGGCCCAGAGGTCGTCGTCGAGACCCCGGAACTCTTTGAATCCCTCGGGGCCGGCACCCTTGATCGCGGTCTCGATGCG
>JBPPMI010000335.1:0-4917 GCA_051305975.1 Solirubrobacterales bacterium | reverse complement strand
GCCGCACTGAGCGCGAGCGGGGTGAACCCGTCCGGTCCACCGGTCTCACCGGTCCAGAGGTCGGTGTACCCCTCGGCTTCGGCTTGCTCCACGAACGGCCGGTGGTCGGCCAGCGGAGTCATCGGCAGAGGCAGTGTCAGTCCCCATCTCTTGGCAGTCACCCCCGCAGCCTATCCGCACTCTGCCGCCAATCGGCATATGGCAGCCCCCCGTTATAGCCTTGTTTCATGAGTGTGATCTCCCACGATGTCCGTTCCGGTACCAAGCCTGACCGCAACCTCGCCCTCGAGCTGGTTCGTGTCACTGAATCGGCGGCCCTCGCGGCCGCCAGGTGGGTCGGAAGGGGAGACAAGCTGGCCGCCGACGGCGCCGCCGTCGATGCCATGCGCCTCCTGCTCGACACCGTCCCGATGGACGGAGTGGTGGTCATCGGCGAAGGCGAGAAGGACGAAGCTCCGATGCTCTACAACGGCGAGAACATAGGTGACGGCAGCCCCCCGGTGGTCGACATCGCGGTCGACCCCCTTGAAGGCACGACCCTCACCGCGCGTGGTTTCGGCGGCGCCCTCGCGGTCATCGCCCTCTCCGAGCGTGGCTCGATGTTCGATCCCGGCCCGTGCGTCTACATGGAGAAGATGGCCGCGGCCTCCGAGTTCAAGGACCTCCTCACTTTCGACAAGCCGATCGGCGACGTGATCCGTGACATCGGCGAACGCAAGGGCGGCGGCGCGGAAGACGTCACCCTGACGGTGCTCGACCGCGAGCGGCACATGGAAACGGTCAAGGAAATCCGTGAGGCGGGCGCAACTATCCGTTTCATCACCGACGGCGACGTCCAGGCGGCATTGCTCGCCGTCTCCGAGGACACGGGCATCGACCTGCTCTGGGGTATCGGCGGCACTCCGGAGGGTGTGCTCGCAGCGGCGGCCATCAAGTGCCTCGGCGGCGAGATCATCGGCAAACTCTGGCCCCGGAACGAAGACGAGCGCAAGGCCGCGATCGAAGCCGGCTATGACCTCGACAAGGTGCTCACTTCGCAGGACCTGGTCGATGGCGACGACGTCTTCTTCGCCGCGACCGGCGTAACTGATGGCGACCTGCTCGACGGCGTGCGGCGCAGCAAGGGTTTTGCCACGACGGAATCCCTGATCATGCGCTCCCGCTCCGGCACCGTCCGCAAGGTCGGCGCCCGCCACGACCGCGCCAAACTGCGGGAAGTGACCGGCGGACTCTACGGCTGATTCAGAAAGGTCTTCCGGAGGTACCACGTCCAGGTGACCAATTCAACTGATCAGGTTCTGATCGCCGGTGCCACGGGGTACGTGGGCCGGAAACTCGCAGTGCGCCTCGCGAGGACCGATGGGGCCTCGGTCCGCGTCGTGGCCCGGAGCCCGGCGAAAGCCAAAGACCTGGAAGAGGCCGGTTGCGAAGTCGTGAAGGCCGACGTGCTCGAACCGGAAACGCTCGGTCCGGCGATGGACGGCGTACGGGTCGCTTATTACCTGGTCCATTCGATGGGCCGGGGTGCGACCGAGGATTTCGCCGAGACCGACCGCCGGGCCGCGACGAACTTCGCGAAAGCCGCGAAGGAGGCCGGGGTCGAGCGCATCATCTACATGGGCGGACTCGGCGAAGGCAAGTCGAAGCACCTGAGGTCCCGGCAGGAGACCGCCGAGGCGCTCGAGACGTCCGGCCTGTCGATGACCTACCTGCGCGCGGCAGTGGTTCTTGGCGGCGGCAGTGAATCATTCCGCACCGTCTATTTCCTCGTGAAACGGCTGCCGGTGATGGTCACGCCGCGCTGGACGACGACCCGCACCCAGCCGATCGCGGTCGTCGACGTCGTCGAGTATCTCGCGGAATCCCTGAACCTCGAGGGTGCCGACGCCGACCGGACTATCGAACTCGGCGGTCCGGACCTGACCACGTACGGCGGCATGATGGACAAGATGGCCGAAGCGATGAAAAAGCATCCACCGCGCCGCATCGGCGTACCGTTCCTCACGCCCGGCCTCTCGTCGCTCTGGATCGGCCTGGTGACTCCGGTCGACACCGGCGTGGCCCGACCGCTCGTGGAAGGCCTCTCCACCGAGACCGTGGTGGAGGACCCGTCCGGGATGGAGCTCTTCGACATCGAGGCGACCGGGATCGACGAGGCGATGGCGAGTGCCGTCGCCGAGATGGAAGATTCCATCTGAAGGTCAGGCGTCGTCCGGATCGGAGTCGGGATCCTCGCCGGCCTTGAGCACTTCGTCCGGCAGGTCCTCCAGCGATCGCAGGAACCCCTTGGTCACCCGAATGTGGGTGCGGAGCTGCGTCTGGGAGTAGATCCACGTGCCGAGTCGGGCAAACCAGCCCGACCCGCGGATCCAGGGGTAGAAGTTCGAGACTTCCGAGGTGACAACCAGGCGCTGCCGACCCGGTGAATGCTCGCTTTCGCCGGAGTGTTCAACGGCGATCCGGAGGAAGCCCTGTTCGCGGCCGGCCCGGGCCACCAGCAGGCCCTTCTCAATCGGCCAGGTCACCGCGGCTTCGTCGCCCCCGGTGTGGAACTCGGGGGAGCGGAACCTGAGGAGCGGGATCCGCCGGGTGAACAGGACCACGGTCTGGGCCTCGGGATCACGGTAGGAGACCCGGATGGCACCAAGGGACCGTTTGCGGATGAATCGCCAGTAGGAACGGGCCAGCAGTTCGAGCGTCGATGGGGTCCAGATCTGCTCGAAGAGCTCCTGGTCGACCGTGATCAGGGCGGACTGGGCGCACTTCACTCCGCCGCTGGTAGCGAGTCCGTGCCGGACCGGGTCCGGCATCAGCTCGATTTCGACGCTCACTGACGCCGGCGTCTGGAGTCGAGCGGGATCACGTCACTGTGGTCCGGCTCATCCGGTTCCCCGGCGGCGGGCGCGGTCAGGGAGCGGTACGGCTCGGCGCTGGGCCGGGCCGCCCTCGCCCTCTCCGCTTCCTCGCGGGCGAGTGCTTCGGCGATCAGGGAGGCGCGGCTGACGATCCCGTAAGGCAGTTGCCCGAGGTCGTGGTACTCGTGGCGCAGGGAATTGATCACGGCTCCGGCGATCATGGTCAGGGCCACGATGTAGAACCAGAGCAGGGCGATCAGCACGAAACCGATCGTCGAGCCGAAGCTCGACAGGGTCGAGACGTTGGTCAGATAGATCGGGAAGAGCCAGTTGGCGAGACCGGCGACCAGAGTGGCGAAGACGGCCCCCGGCCACACCGCCCGCCACGGCATGTGCCCCTTCGGCACGGCCCAGTAGATCATCGAGCAGACCGCCAGGTTCAGGGCCAGGGTGACAGTGACCAGGATGACCGAGTCGAGGGACTGGATCTCGTTGAGGCCGAATGGAAGGTTGTCGGCCGACGAGATCAGGGCGCCTTCGCCGGCCGGCAGCACGACGCTGCCGACGATGAACAGGGCGACCACGACCAGCATTCCGAGCGAGAATCGCTTCTGCTCCCACCAGCCTCGGCACTGGACGTGGTAAATCCGGCAGAAGGCGGTGTCCATGGCGCCCCAGAACGAAGCTCCGATCCAGATCGAACCGAGGGCGGCGACGACGCCGATCGCTGCCGAATTGGACTGGACGCTCGAAAGGGCGTTATTGAGCGTCTTCTCCTCGGCGTCCGGGAAGAGTCGCTGGAGGTCGGACACGACACCGGCCTCGATGCCCTCGATCCGCAGGACCTGGCTGAAGATGAACAGGACAAGCAGGGCGAACGGGAAGATCGCCAGCATCAGGTTGTAGGCGACCATGGCCGACAGGCCGGTCACGTTTTCGCGATACGCCCTGGTCCAGAAGGCCTGGAGCCAGTGGAGGTGCTTCCACTGCTCCGACAGCGGAATGTGACCCTCTACGGGGTCCAGCGTGCGATCTTCATCGCAGTCATCGCAACTCAAAGGCTGTTTCTGAGTTTGAAAAGCAGGGACATGGGCAATTCTCGTCTATAGCAGCAGGAATGCTGGCGTGAGTCTTGACTTTACTAAGTGAAGCGGCTAGTATCCAGACACTCGTCTGACCACTTACCTCTGGCACATCGGTATCTCGCAGCTTTTGAAAACCAGGAGCGAAATGCGAATCTTGACGAGTGGTTCGTGTTTGTGCGTGTTCGTCGTCTTCCCTCAAGACGGTCCGAATGAGAGACCTTACTGCGCCGGAGAAATCAGATAGGGACACAATGCTTGTAGCCGAACTCCAGGAACTAGAAGAAGTAAAGACTCTCGTGAATCGCGGGCAGCAGCTCGGCGTGCTCACCTTTGGTGACATCGCCACTGCCGTGAAGGAAGTCGATCTCGACGAGAGCGACATCGAAGATCTGTACGGACACATCGAGAAGCAGGGCATCGAGCTGGTCGAGGACGTCGACCCCGCTCAGAAGGCCACGGCAGACGCAGAGCGCTCAGACGGACGACGTGGTCGCCGCCGTAAGAAGGAAGCTCTTGACCTGAAGCCGGACATGACGACCGATTCGCTTCAGCTCTTCCTGAAGGACATCGGCAAGGTGCGCCTGCTCACCGCCCAGGAGGAGGTTGACCTCGCCAAGCGCATCGAGCGCGGCGACCTCGACGCGAAGCAGAAGATGGTGGAGTCGAACCTGCGGCTCGTCGTCTCGATCGCCAAGAACTACCGCAACCAGGGTCTGCCCTTCCTCGACCTGATCCAGGAGGGCACGCTCGGCCTCGTGCGCGCGGCCGAGAAGTTCGACTACCGCAAGGGCTTCAAGTTCTCGACCTACGCCACCTGGTGGATCCGCCAGGCGGTCGCCCGCGCGCTCGCCGACAAGGCGCGCACGATCCGCATCCCGGTCCACGTCGTCGAGAAGCTCAACAAGATCGGCCGCGCCGAGCGCAAGCTGGTCACCGAGCTGGGCCGCGAGCCCACCCCGGAGGAGATCGCCGACGTC
>JBPPMI010000334.1:0-21180 GCA_051305975.1 Solirubrobacterales bacterium | reverse complement strand
TGTCGGCGCTCAGAACAAGCTGAAGGCCCTGTTCGGGATCACGAGCAGGCTCGACTACGACAGTGTCGCCGAGCTGACTTCTCGCTGGAGCCCTTACGGAGGGCTGATCTATTTCCAATTGATCCTCGACTCGATCGTCGACTAGTCTCGAAGCGTGGAAGTGACCGGCGGAAATGCCGAAGCGGTCGAAGCCTGGGACAGTGTCCTACTCGTCGAGCGGGACGGGGTCGAGGGGATGGGCCAACCCTACTGCGTGAGGACCGCTCTCCTTCTATGCTCACGCGATGGAAACCGAGCCGGCGAAGCCGCACAGATTCGTCGTCGCCTGCGCCCGGCTCGCCGCCTCGCAGCGTTTTCAGCTGACGATCTTCGGGGTGATCGTGCTGAACGCGATAGTCCTCGGCGCTTCCACCTACGACTCGATCGAGGACAAGCACGGCGACACGCTCTTCCTCCTCAACGAGATCTTCCTGGGGATCTTCATCGCCGAGATCCTGATCCGGCTCGCTTCTTACGGCAACCGGCCGCAGGACTACTTCAAGGACCGCTGGAACGTCTTCGATTTCATCGTGGTCTTCGCGGTGTTCATCCCGGGCGTCCGCGAGAACGCGACCATCCTGCGCCTGGTCCGGCTCCTCCGGGTGGTGAGAGTGATCAGCATCCTGCCGGACCTGCGGGTGCTCATCAGCGGCATGGGCCGCGCCCTGAAGCCGATCGGGGCGATGGCGGCGATGACCATCCTCCTGCTCTTCGTCTACGGGATGGTCGGTGTCCAGCTCTTCGGCGAGGAGATCCCGGAGCGCTGGGGCAACATCGGCAGCGCCATGCTGACGCTCTTCACGGTCCTCACCCTGGAGGGCTGGAACGAGATCCTCTTCACCGCCCAGGAGGTGACCCAGTACGCCTGGATCTTCCTTGTCAGTTTCGTTCTGATGGCCTCGTTTCTCGTGATCAACATCCTGATTGCCGTGATCATCACCTCGGTCGAGGAGGCCCGCGAGGAGGAACGGCTGGAAGAGGTCCGTCAGCGTTACGCAATGGCGAAGCTCGACGACTCACTCGAGGATCCGATGCTGGGATTGCTCGACCGGATCGGCGACATGAAACGCGGCCTCGGAGATATCGAAGAGGAACTCACCGCTCTGCGTATGGCCGAACGCGACAGATCCGAATAGGCCTCAACGCGGACTGTCTCCTGAGATCTCTTCGCGGGCGGTCTTGGCCCAGCCGTCCTTGCCGATCAGCTGGCGGCCGGTCGACCGGATAAGCACCGGCCAGAGCAGCCACGAGTAGAACGCGTAGACCTGCGCCGTGAGGATGCCCTTGGCCAGTCCGAGCGGTCCTTCGCCGATCCGGGCCGCGATACAGCCCATGAGGGTACCGCCGAATCCGAGCAGGTAGATGAAGAGCAGCCACCAGAAGCTGCCGTCCACGACCTGGGTCCCGTTCAGGGCGAGGACGACGGCCGCGACCAGCGATGCTCCCACCACCCCCTGCAGCACCGGCATCATCAGGTAGACGACCTGCTCGATCCGGGCCGGCAGGTAGATGTCCGACTTCGAGATCGGACCGATGAGCTGCATCGCCTGCAGGTTGCCCTGCGACCATCTGGTCCGCTGCTTGAAGAGCCTCGTCAAGCCGGGCAATCCCTGCTGGTCGACCCGGGCCCGGTTCTCCTGGCGCGAATACCAGCCCGCGACGATGAGCCGCAGGCCGAGATCCTGGTCCTCGGTGAGGCGGTCCCGCCAGGGCCCGAGACTCCTCACGCTGACGTCGTCATCCTCATCCGCCGCTGTGTCGATCGATTCGAGTGCCGCCAGCCGGTTGTACTGGCCGTTGCCCCCCATGCCGGCAGTCCCCCACCGGTTCCGGCCGGCCTGGAAGAGTCGGCCGTAGATCGAGAACTCGATGTCCTGGAACCAGGTCAGCAGCCGGCCCCGGTTGTAGATCCGCACCAGTGTCTGGACCCCTCCGACCATCGGGTCGGTGAAGTGTCCCGCGACGAATCCGGGACTGTCCGGGCTGATGCGTCCGTCGGCATCGACGACGCAGATGATCGTCCGTTCCGGATCGGGAGAGAACTCCTCGCGGATCCGGGCGTATGCGTAGTTGAGCGCAGCCGCCTTGCCCTGGCGCGCTTCCGGGGCCGACCGGGTGATCACCGCGAGATCCGGGCTCTCGAGGTCCTCGAGGATCGCCGCGGTCCCGTCGTCGGAGCCGTCATCGATCACCACTATCTTCTT
The DNA here is from genome assembly GCA_051305975.1 of Solirubrobacterales bacterium. Lineage (GTDB taxonomy): Bacteria > Actinomycetota > Thermoleophilia > Solirubrobacterales > 70-9 > 67-14. The sequence goes on along the minus strand of JBPPMI010000334.1, from coordinate 18,937 downwards.
GCTCCTGAGTTCGATCTGTTCGAGGCGACCGATGCTGTCACTGATCGTCACCTCCTCGTTCAGCGCCGGGACCATGAAGATCCAGTGGAACTCGTTTTCCCCGCCCTCCTCTGTCGCACCGCGGGCGGCCCGCAGGCTGCGGACGAACAGGAAGGTCGTCCAGACCAGCATCATCAGGATGATCAGGAACGCGACCGAGAACAGCGCCTGGAAGACCGGTGGCAGGCCGTCGAACGGAAACCAGGTCGCCACGGGGAGAAAAGGGGTCAAGGCGCCGGCCTCAGGCCCGGGTGTCGGCTTCGGTCACGGTCCCGAAGTCCGGCCAGCCCGCGTGCCTGTGGGCTTCACCTTCGCCCCGTTCCGACTCCGACATCGTTCGGGGGTCGAGCTTCGGCTGGTCGAAGACGCCTCTCTGGTATCCGGCGGCAGCGATCACCGCCGTGCGGGAGAAGCTCGCGCTGAAGGCGGACGGGGCGGGGCCACCGAGGTAGAGGTTCTCCAGGGCCGCGACGATACGTGAGGACGCGTGGCCGTCGCCGTAAGGATTCTCGGCCGAACTCATCGCCTGGTAGGCGGCCTCGTCGTTCAGGAGGTTCATCGTTTCGTCGTAGATCACCTTCGGGTCCGTACCGACGAGTTTCAGCGTCCCGGCCTCGACGCCTTCCCCCCGCTCGGTCGTTTCGCGGGCCACCAGAACCGGCTTGCCGAGTGACGGTGCCTCTTCCTGGATTCCGCCGGAGTCGGTAATCACGAGGAAGCACCGGGTCAGGATCTTGGCGAACTCGGCGTAGGTCGCCGGCTCGGTCAGGCAGATGTTCGGCACCTCGCGTAGAGGCTCCCACTGGGCCCTCACGTCGGGATTCGGATGCATCGGGACCACGAAGACATCATCGGGATTCCCGATCGCCAGGGCCTTCACTCCCTCGGCGATGCCATCGAGGCCCGGACCCCAGTTCTCCCTGCGGTGAGCCGTGATCACGATCATCCTGCGGGCAGAATGGTAGATCTCGCGGACGGCCGGGTCGGTGATCTCGACCTCCAGGCCAGCGGCCCACCGGAGGGCGTCGATTCCAGTGTTGCCGGTGACGAAGACCTGGTCGATCGGGACGTCTTCCCGCACCAGATTCTGGAGGTTGTGCCAGGTAGGAGCGAGGTTGAAGCTCGCGATGCACGTGATCATCTGCCGGTTGAGTTCCTCCGGGAAAGGAGTGAGGTTCGACCCTGTACGGAGGCCCGCTTCGACGTGTACCACGGGAATACGCAGGTGGAAGGACGCGAGTGCCGCCGCAAAAGCGGAGCTGGTGTCCCCGTGGACCAGGACGGCCATCGGGTAGTCACCGGCGATCACTCCGGGACCGTGGCCGGTCGCGCCGTCAGCGCCGAACTCCTCGCGGCAGAAGTCATCGAGACGCCCCATCACTTCGCGGACCCGGTCGTTCAGCTGGTTCCGGGCTCCGCCCACCCAGAGTTCGTAGTCGGGCTTGATCCCGGCCAGGGCGAAGACCTCCTCGACCATGCGGTGGTGCTGACCCGTCGATACCACCAGCGGGCGGAAGACCTCGCTTTCCTCCAGCGCGAGGATCATCGGCACGAGCTTGATGGCCTCAGGGCGGGTGCCGACGACGATCAGAACGCTCACTCTTTGCTTGGTCATGCTTCCGACTCTAGTTGCCGGGCATGGCGACCAGCAGCAGGGCGTTGCCCGCCGGGTCGCGGACCATCAGTCCGTCTTCCGTCTTCCTGGACGGGTACCCCCCGTCCTCGAGCCGCCCGGCTGCGGCGGCCAGCTGCTGTCCACCGGGAAAGACCAGCGTCGCGTGACGAAGTCCCGCCATGCCTTCCGGTCGCTGGGCGGCGCCGGGACCGTTCCAGACGTTGAAGGCGATCCGGTGCTTGAAGTCGCCTTCGAAGTGCACATCGAGCATGCCGATCTCGGGGGTGTCGAGACCGACCGGGAAACCGAGCAGGTCGCTGTAGAATCGCCGCGCCTCCCCCAGGTCGTTGACGTGCAGGTGGAAGTGGCCTATCCAAATCCCCGGTTTCAGGGGCCGGTCGCCCTTCTCTTCGAGGTGGCTCATCGTCTCTTCGAGGTCGAGGTGACCGACCGGAGGCAGGCGATTGCCTTCTTGGTCGATCCATTCCGGCCGGCCGGGGACCGACAGGTCGACCTCCTTGACCCGCTCCGGAGTCTCGAGGGTGATCTCGACCCCGTTGCCGTCGAGGTCGTCGAGGTATGTGGCTTTGGAAAACACGTGTTCGGTCGGCGAGTTCGGATAACGCGCCGAGAACAGGCGGGCGAGCACGTAGGCGAATTCGGCTGCGTCCGGCACGTGTACAGCCACGTGGTAGAGCCCGGCGTACCCTGCCGGTGACGGGCGGCCGGCTCCGGGATGGAGGACGAGGAGCACACGACCGCCGGTGCCGACCGAGATCTCGTCGTCGGTCCGGCCGATGACCTGGAGTCCGAGCACATCGCGCCAGAAGAGCAGCGAGCGCTCTCCGTCGGTCACGTCGAGATGGACCGGCCCGTGTGCGGCGGTCTCCTTCGGCTTCCAGTTCGCCTGCTCCGCAGGGTCGGTCTTTTCTGAAGTCCGGCTGGACATGACTCGTTCCTCGTTGAAGTAGTTGCCTACGCAACTATACTACGGTCAGCCCCGGAATCAACCTTTGTTCAGAAGACGAGCAGCAGGGCACCCGCCACGAGGATGGCGACGAGGACCGCGGCTCCCACCTTCAGGGCCGGCCCGGAGATGAAGACTTCCGGTGAACCGGTGGCCTCGTTGTCGATGCCGAGCTCTTCCATCTCTTCCTTGATCTCGTCCGCCGTCTCGACGTGGTCGTGTTCCATGGGACCACCCTATTCCCCGTCGGGACGCGGGGCCGAAGGTTCCGACGGCAACGGAGTGATGCTGCACCACCGTTACGCCGATTGGCCAGGGCGGCTGACGTACCTGAAAACAGGGCGTTCTTGGTAAACCGCCCATGCCTCCGAAGCACCGTTTTCGGACTCCGGTCGCCTCCTCTTCCCGTCTCGCGAATTTATAAACGTCGCGTACTTGGCTTGGACAGTGGGATAAACAGGTTCGTACGAAAAAATCGCTATGTACTTGCGAACGTCCGTGTTCAGGTGATATGTTTTTTTCAGAAACACTGCACGGTCCAAAAGTCGTCGGGCTCAAGGGCAGTCGGAAATCGTCGGAGATTAATCATGAGGAGGGACTGCAGAACCATGAAGACCAAGAGTTTTTCATCGGAACAGCGCAATCGGAGTGGAGTCGGCCAGCACCTGGCCGCCGAGAAGTTTCTCTGGGAGTCAAGGGACACGGACCCGAGGGCACGGGAAGAACTGATGCAGCGGTACCTGCCGTTCGCCCGCAGCCTCGCGTCCCGATATCGCGGGGCCAACGAGTCCTTCGATGACCTCGTACAGGTCGCTTCCGTGGGCCTCGTCAACGCGGTCAACCGTTACGAACACGACAAAGGCACGCCCTTTGCCGCTTTCGCCTCCCCCACGATCCTCGGCGAGCTGAAGCGTTACTTCCGCGACCGGGTCTGGATGGTCCGGGTGCCCCGTGGGCTCCAGGAGAACATCCGCACGGTCGAATCGACTTCGAGCGACCTCGGCGCTGAATTCCACCGCAACCCGACCGCAGACGAGATCGCCGCGCACACCGGTATGGACCGGTCCGAAGTGGACGAGGTCCTGGTCGCCAAACAGGAACGCACACCCGTTTCGCTCGACCAGCCCGACGACGACGAAGGCCACACTCCCGAAGAACGGGTCGGCGTCAGGGATCCGAACTTCAACCTGATCGAGGACCAGGACGAAATCCGCGAGGCGATGGCGGAACTCTCTTCGGTCGAGCGCCGCGTACTGCGCCTCCGTTTCATCGAGGACATGACCCAGTCGGAGATCGCCGAACGCATCGGCTACTCGCAGATGCACGTTTCCCGCCTTCTCCGGCGCAGTCTCGAGCAGCTCGAAGCCCGTACCGCGGCCGGCGTCTAGATCTCCGGAAGTTCCTGCTCGATGACGAGCAGGTCGGCGAACACGTCACCTTTTTCATCGATGCGGGTGAGGACTTCGTCCGGGCCGAACCTCAGCCGGTCGGCGTCGCCTGCGTCCACCGCCGACTCGACTTCCTCCCAGGTGACCGGGGTCGAGACCGAGGGTTCCGGCCGCGCCCTCATCGAATAGGCGCAGACCGTGGTCTTGTGGCGGACGTTCTGGCTCCAGTCGACGAACACCTTCCCTTCGCGCAGAGACCTCTTCATCCGTGAGATCACCTGGTCGGGCAACTCCTTCTCGAGCATCCGCGCCAGACGATGGGCGAACGTCTTCGTCCTCTCGTAGTCGACCCCGGGATCGTTCAGCGGCAGGTAGAGCTGCATGCCCTTCGAGCCCGAGGTCTTGACGAACGTCTCGAGCCCGGCGCCCGCCAGCATGCCGCGGATCGTGAGGGCTAGTTCGGCGCAGTCCATGATGTCGGCGGGCTCGCCCGGGTCGAGATCGAACACCACCGCCCGCGGTGTCTCCCTTTCCCGCGCGGTGGCGAGCGAGGTGTGCATCTCGATGTCGGCGAGGTTCGCCGCCCAGACCAGCGTGGCGACGTCCTCGGCCACGCAGAAGTCGATGTGGTCGTCGTTCGACTCGCTCCACACGGACTCCGTCTTCACCCAGTCGGGACGGTGGGCCGGGCAGCGTTTCTCCCAGAAGCTCTTTCCGTTGACCCCGCCGGGGAACCGTCGCATCGTCAGTGGCCTGCCTTCGAGGTGGGGCAGGATCGCCGGGGCCACCGCGGCGTAAAAGTCGATCAGGTCCCCCTTGGTGAAGCCGGTCTCCGGGTAGAGAATGCGGTCCAGGTTCGAGAGGCGGAGCGACCTGCCCTCGACCTGAATCGTGAACTTGCCCTTGGCGACCGGGTCGGCGTCCGCGGTCAGGCCCACGGTCAACCCGCGTCGATCGGCATTTCCCGCCGCACTTCGCCCGGGGTCTTGTCCCGCCGCATGCTGATGAAGACCCGGGTGCCGTAGCCGCGAGTCGTTGGTCCATTCGGAGAACTCGACTTCGACCACGCGCAGCGGGTTTACGAACTCCGCGCCCGGCATGTCGGGCACGTCCTCGAAGGGGGACGTGTCGCGGCTGAACCCCGCAAGGTCGTCGCGGATCGTCTCGAGGTCTCCTGCGCTGAAACCGGAGCCGACCCTGCCCGCGTAACGCAGGTGCTCGCCGCGGTCCTTCCGGTGGCTCCAGTAGCCGAGCAGCAGCGATCCGATCTCGTTCTCCCGGGATCCCTTGCCGGGCAGCCATCCGCCGACCACGAACTCCTGGCGGAGACGGTTCTTCAGCTTGAGCCAGTCGTGATTGGCCCGGCCCCCGCGGTAAGGGCTGTCGAGCCGCTTCACCACGAGCCCTTCGAGCCCCTGCTGCGCGGTAGCTTCGAGGGTCGATTCGATGTCGACCACCAGGTAGTCCGGGGTCTGCCAGCTCCGCCCGCTGAGGTCCAGTGCCTCCAGCCGGTCCCGGCGCTCCTTGTACGGCAGTGGCCTCAGGTCCTCACCGTCGGCATGGAGCAGGTCGAAGATCACGAAGGTCGCGGCATAGCTCCGGGCGGCGCGCTCCCTCCCCCGCCCCCCTTTCTGCCGGAGACGCTTCTGGATGCGTTGGAAGTCGGGGACCCCGTGTTCGTCGAAGGCGACCAGTTCACCGTCGAGGATCGTGCCTTCGACTCCCGGCACATCTGCCAACGGCGCGATCTCCGGAAAGAGATCGGTGATGTCGTTCAGGTTGCGTCCCTGCAGGCGAAGGACGCCGTTCTCGCAGAAAGAGATCGCCCGGACCCCGTCCCACTTGATTTCAGTGGCCCAGTTCTCGGATTTCGAAGGAGCCTCGGCGAGCTTTGCCTTCATCGGCTCGATCACATCGGGCATGTTCGGGGGCTTCCTCTCGCTTGCCGGTGTCATGCTCATGTCCTGGCCAGGAGGCTTGAACACGGGTGTCTAAGTGCGGAGTACCCCGAGGACGGCGAAATACTCAGAATGTGACAGATTCCTTTCACCGGTTGAAAAACTAGCGGGAAGTGGCAGATTCCCCTGACCCGGTTGACCACACGACCAGAGGGGTACCCGGTTTCCATGGCACTCAGATCGATCTGGAACGGCACGATCAAGTTCGGCCTCGTCAAGGTGCCGATCAAGCTTTACTCAGCCACCGAATTGCACACGATCCGTTTTCGCCAGGTCCATGTGAAGGACGGCTCCCCGCTCGAGCACCGTCGCATCTGCACGGCCGAGGACGAAGAGGTCGAGTACAAAGACATCGTCAAGGGCTACGAGGTGGATGAGGACGAATACGTGGTTCTCGAACCCGACGAAGTGAAAGCGGCCGCCGGGGACCGCGGCAAGGTGGTTGAAATAGAGGAGTTCGTCGAAGCCGAGGACATCGACCCGATCTTCTTCGATCGCACCTACTATGCGGGTTTCCGCGACGACCCGGAACCTTACGCCCTTTTCGGGCGGGCCCTCGAGAAAAGCGGGAAGGCGGGCATCGGCCGCTTCAGCTTCCACAACCGCGAATACCTGGTGGCGGTCAGGAGCCGTGATGGGGCCCTGGCGCTCCACACCCTGAGGTTCAGTGACGAGGTGGTCCGGGGCAAGGACCTGAAGCTTCCGAAGGCGCGCAAGAACCCGACGAAGAAAGAGATCTCGATGGCCGACGCGCTCATCAAAGGGCTGTACGAGCCGTTCAAGCCACAGGACCACCACGACGAATACCGCGACGCCGTGCAGAAACTGATCGACGCGAAGGCGAAAGGCAAGAAGCCGAAGGCGGCCCGCCGGAAGCAGAGGAAAGAACCCGACGATCTCAGCTCCGCCCTCGAGGCCAGCCTCGACGCCCAGAAACCGAAGGCGAAGACGAAGGCCAGGACGAAAGCGAAGGCGAAGGCCTGATGCCGCGCCCCATGTGGAAAGGATCAATCGGGTTCGGGCTGGTCAACGTGCCGGTGGAACTGGTGACCGCGTCCCGGGACCTCGACTATCACTTCCGGGAGCTCCACGAGAAGGACGGAGCCCCGGTCAAGCATCGGCGCTTCTCCTCGAAGACCGGCAAGGAAGTGCCGTGGGACGAGGTCGGTAAAGGCATCGAGGTCGACGGAAAGATGGTCGTCTTGACCGAAAAGGAGCTGGAGGGCGTCCAGCCGGACAAGAACCAGACGATCGAGATCGAATCGTTCGCCGACCTCGGCGAGATCGACCCGATCTACTACGACCATCCGTATTTCCTGGTCCCGGGCAACAAGAGCGCCGGCACCCTGCGGGCCTACAACCTCCTGGTCGAGGCGATGAAGAAGAGCAACCGTGTCGCCCTGGGTCGTTTCGTGATGCGCACCAAGGAGTACCTCGCGGCGGTGCGCGAACGGGATGGCGTCCTCGCGCTCAGCACCATGAGATACCCCGACGAGGTCCGGTCGGTGGACCTGCTTCCCGAGTGGGATGCGGAAACCGAATCCTCGGCGATCGACGACGCCGTCTCGGTGATCGACGAGCGTACGGTCGATTGGGACCCCGAGAAGTACGAAGACGCGTACCGCATGCGGCTGAAGAAGGTGATCGATTCGAAGCTGAAGGGCGAGACCGTAAAGGCCCCCGAAGCCCAGAGCGACGAAGACCTGAAGCCGGCGCCCGACCTGATGGCCGCCCTCAGGAAGACCCTGGACGAACGCCGCGACAACCGGAAGCGGTCGGCCGGACGGGCAAAGCCGTCAGGTTCCGCGAAAGGCGACCTCTCCCAGCTTTCCCGGGACGAGCTTTACGCGAAGGCGCAGGAGCGCAAGGTCCCCGGTCGCTCGGCCATGAGCAAGAAGGACCTGATCAAGGCCCTGGACCAGGGCTGAAGCCGACGGATTACGAACGCCGTCCCCGGGTAACTCACGGTCGTGGAAACCATTCATCCCGCACACCCCTCTCTCCCAGCTTCACGCGGCCCCCTCAGCGATCTCGTGCTCGATCTGCTGGGCACCCCGCCCCGGCGGGAATCTGGCCCTTCCCTCGACACGATCTCGTCCGCGGCCGCCGACGGCGTCGCCCGGGTCTCCGACGCGACGACCGACGACGACCTGCATCTGGCGCTCTACCTGCTCTACGGCCTTCACTACCGGTCGTTCGACGGGGTCGATCCGGCCTGGGAATGGAACGCGGCCACCGCCGTCCTCCAGGGCATCCTCGAAGAACCGTTCGAGTCCGCCCTGAGACGGTCGGTGGATCCGGGAGTCAAGGCCGACCCCGAGAAGATCGGCGCACAGCTGTTCGAGATCGAGGCGGCCGACGAGGGACCCGCCCTGGCACGGTTCCTGGAGCGCGAGGGGTCACTCGAGCAGTTCCGCGAGTTGCTCATCCACCGTTCCGCCTACCAACTGAAGGAATCCGATCCGCACAGCTGGGCGATTCCCCGTCTGACCGGACCCGCCAAGACCGCCCTGCTCGAAGTCCAGTACGACGAGTACGGGGCCGGGCGGCCCGACCGGATGCACTCGTTGCTCTTCGCCCGGATGATGGACGAGCTCGGGCTCGAGTCGTCGGAGGACTTCTACCTCGGCCGGCTTCCCGGCCCGACCCTCGCCGCCGTGAACCTCATGACCTTCTTCGGTCTGCACCGCCGTAACCGCGGGGCGGCGGTCGGCCACCTGGCCATGTTCGAGATGACGTCCTCACAACCGAGCCGGGCTTACGGCAACGCACTCCGCCGGCACGGCTTCGGCAAGGACGCGACCGATTTCTTCGACGAGCACGTCGAAGCGGACGCCGTCCACGAAAACATCGCCGCCTACGACCTGGCCGGCGGGCTGGCCCGGCAGGAACCGGAACTCGCTCCGGACATCCTGTTCGGTGCGTCGGCCCTCCTCCACGTCGACAATGCCTCCGCCGCCATGCTGATCGACTGCTGGAAGCACGATCGCAGCACCTTCGTCACGCAGCCGGTCCCGGTCTGAGTGGACCCGGAACGAAGGTCAGTCGCCGCCCGGGCGCCCGCGGTCCTCACGGCCGCTGCCCGCATTGAAACCCGCTTTCTTGTGGGTTCCGTCGCAGAACGGGCGGATACGCGACAGGCCGCAACGGCACAAAGCGACAACTGCCCGGTCGGTTGCGATCTCGGTGCCATCCTCGGTGCGGAGGTCGATCGGCCCTCGCACCAGCAGCGGACCGTCCGGGTAGACGGTGATCTTGGTGTCCGGCACACTCACGCCCGGGGAGTACCCGGGCCCCTGATCGGCCAAACCGGCCCGGGGGCCCCGTGCCACGCCTAAAACGATCGGACTGTTCGCGCAAGGGAATCTCCCGCCGGCGTGCCGGCAAAGGTTTCTTCTACCTCGATGCGCAGGGCGAGCGGGTCAAGGACGAGGAGCTGATCGACCGGATCCGGGCGCTCGCAATCCCGCCCGCCTGGCGGGAAGTATGGATCTGTCCGTTCGACAATGGCCACATCCAGGCGACCGGGATCGACGACGCCGGTCGCAAACAGTACCTCTACCACGAGAAGTGGAGCCTCCAGCGGTCGATGGCAAAGTTCGACGAGATGCTCGACTTCTCGCGGAAGCTCCCGGCTCTCCGGAAAGCCGTGGCGGCCGACCTGACCGGCGAGGAATTCTCGAAGGAACGGGTCATCGCCTGCGCCGTTCGTCTGATGGATCTGGGCTTCTTCCGGATCGGAAGCGAACAGTACGCGGAGGAGAACGAGACCTACGGGGTGGCGACCATCCTGCGCAGCCACGTCAGCCTGCTCGAAGGCGACGGGGTGCGTTTCGAGTACTCGGCGAAGGGTTCGCAGGAGCGGATCCAGGACGTCGAGGACCCGGATGTGCGGCAGGTGGCCGAAGCCATGCTGCGGAGGCGCTCGGGGCCCGACGACTTCCTCGCCTACAAGGAAGGGCGCTCCTGGGTGGACATCAGGTCCGGCGACATCAACGAGTACATCCAGCGCTACGCACGTGAAACCTCGTCGGCCAAGGACTTCCGGACCTGGAACGGCACGGTGCTGGCCGCGGTGGAACTCGCGGTCGGCGTGATGCCCGACTCGAAGCGTGGCCGGGAACGGCGGATCCGCGAGGCGGTCGAGGTGGTTTCCGAACACCTGGGCAACACTCCGGCAGTCTGCCGCGCTTCCTATATCGATCCGAGGCTGCTCGACCGGTTCCGGAACGGGCACCGTATCGACGTGCCGAGGGGTTGGGAGGTCGGATCTTCGCCGCGGACCCGGGCGAAGATCGAACGCCGGGTACGCGAGTTGATCGAAGGCTGAGCATCCGTCGTTTAGCCGTCCGGCCCCCGGGTAAACCCGCACAAAGGATTCACCCGACCTGAGAGGAGCCATCATGGCCAAGGATCACGGACCGACAGTCAAGGACGACAAGACCTACCAGGCCCTGCGGGACGACGGTGCCAGCAAGGAAAAGGCCGCCAGGATCGCCAACTCGAGAGCCAAGGGCGAAAACCCCGGCAAGAAAGGCGGCAAGTCCGAGGATTACGGCGACCGGACCGTGGATGAACTGCGGGACCGGGCGGCGGACCTCGACATCGAGGGCCGGTCGGACATGAACAAGGACGAACTGATCAAGGCGCTCAGAAATCACTGACCAGGTGACACAGAGGCCCCCGGGCTCCCCGCGCGACGAGACCGATGGCGAGCGGCTCGACCGCAACCTCGGCGAGCTCCTCCAGGAGCTGCGGATCGCGCTGCCCGGGGTCCAGGTGCTGTTCGCTTTCTTGCTCGCCGTGCCTTTTCAGCGGCGATTCGACGAAGTCACGGATTTCCAGAAGTCCCTCTTCTTCGCCACCCTGCTGCTCACCGCCCTCTCCACGATCCTGTTCATCGCGCCCACCGCCTTCCACCGCTTCACCTTCCGCCGGCAGCAGAAGGAGCGGCTCGTGCGACTCGGCAACAAGCTGACGATCGCCGGGGTCGCGGCGCTGGGGCTGGCGATGACCGGGGCCGTCGCGCTGATCACCGATTTCCTCTATAGCTCAACGGCGACCATCATCACCACGGCGCTGGTCCTGTTGATGTTCGTTTCATTCTGGATCCTGTTGCCCCTTCACGGTCGCCGTCAGGCTGACGGCAGCTGATCAGTCCGGCAGGATCCTGCCGGCTACCTGATCGATCGTCTCGACGACCGCGACAGCACCCGCCCCGGAGAGTTCGGCTTCACCGAACCCACCGCAGAGCACCCCGATCGTGTCGAGGCCTGCCCGCCGGGCGGCCTCGATGTCCCATACGGAGTCGCCGACCATCACCGCCTCGCCCTCGCCGGCCTTGTCGATCGCGCTTTCGATCAGGTCGGGGTCGGGCTTGGTCGCGTCGACGTCACCCGCACTCGTGTGACCGTCCATCAGATCGGCCGCTTCGAGCAGGCTCACGTAGTGCTCGACCTCGTCTTCTTTTGCCGAGCTGGCCAGGATCACCGTGAGTCCTTCATCCTTGAGACGTACCATGAGATCGTGGGCGCCTTCGAACGCCTGGACCTCCGGCATCAGCTCCGCGTAGGTCTCGCTCTCGGCCTCGCGGATCGATTCGCCGTGCTCCTCTTCGGCTTCGTCCCCGAGGAGGGTTCTCACGATCTGGTCTCCCCCCATGCCGACGCAGCGGTGGATCCGCCAGGCGGCAACGTCGAAACCGCACTTTTTGAACGCCCGCTGCCAGGCGATCGCGTGCTGGTAATTCGAATCGACCAGCGTGCCGTCGATGTCGAGGATGACTGACTCGTATCGCATTTCACTCATGGTCCGGACTTACCCGGGCGGGAAGGGTCCTAACGTCTCAGCTTTTCCGTTGGTCGAGCAGGTCCTTGACCGTTACCAGGTCGGAGATCATCATCGATCTCCTGTTGTCACGATCTTCGTCTCCCCTCGCCCTCAGGATCGCCGACGGGTGGATCGTCGCGGTCGCGAGCGGCGCCACCGGGCTGTCGACCAGGTCTCCGTGCATCGTCACCCCGAAGTCGTTGCCGAAGAGACCCTGGGCCGCCGTTTCCGTCACCGCGGCCAATCTCCCGAGTCGATGATCTCCGCTCCCAGGTTCGCCTCCATCATCCGCAGTGCCGCGGCACCCAGGTCGGGCTCCTGGGCGATGATGGCGTCCCGGATGACCGTGATGCCGTAGTGGCGGACGTGGGCGTCCAGAGCCGTGTAGAGAATGCACTGCTCGGTCACCTGTCCCGTCAGCACTACCTGTTCGATCTGCCATTCGTGGAGCAGATGGGCGAGCGGGGTTCCGTAGAAAGCCGAATGCTGCCCTTTGTGGAGGAGGCAGTCTCCCCCGGCCGGCTCGAGCGGCTCGACCAGTTCGGGATGGTTACCTTCGAGCGCCCTCTGGAAGATCCTCTCCCGGGAGCCCGAGAAATGGTCGTGGATGTCGTTGGCGAAAACGACCGGAACCGCCCCCGCATTCGCCCGGGCACGGCAGTGGGTGATCCGTTCCACGGCCGGACCTGCCCTCTCGGCGACCTGTTCGGCCCCGGGAAAGTCATACGGGTTCAGCATGTCGACGATCAGAAGTATCCGGTTCATCGCTTCAGGACCATTACCCCTTCTGTCCGGTTTCATTCCGGATGATCCCCGGGTAACCACTGCGCATGAAAGCACTGATCATCAACTGCACGCTCAAAGCGAGCCCCGAGACGTCGAATACTGAGGCCCTTGCCGAGGTGGTGGCCGAAGAGCTCCGCTCCGGAGGGGTCGAAACCGGGATGGTGCGGGCCGCCGATCACTCGATCCTTCCCGGCGTAACCAACGACGAAGGCGAAGGCGACGGCTGGCCGGCGATCCTGGAGAGGGTGCTCGCGTCAGAGATCCTCATCATCGCGACGCCCACCTGGCTCGGCAAGCCCGCGAGCATTTCCCAGCGGGTACTTGAACGGATGGACGCCTTGTTGTCCGAAACTGACGATGCCGGAGTGCCCGTGGCCTACAACAAGGTCGGCGGAGTGGTCGTCACCGGCAACGAAGACGGGGCTCATCACGTCATCTCCGAGGTCTCGGGCTCCTTGATGGACATCGGCTACACGATACCCGGCCAGTCCTGGACGTACTGGAACCGCGGGCCGGGTCCGGGCGAAGAGTACCTCGACTCGGACGCCGGCAAGGAGTGGTCCCACAAGACGGGGCGTACGGCGGCGCGCAACCTGATCAGCGTCGCCGAGGCCCTGGCTTCGGCGCCCATGAAGGCTGCCGAGAGCTGAGCTGCAAAGGAAACGCCGGGCAGAGTCTGCCCGGCGTTCCCTTTACTTCCGCGGCGTGTCAGCTACCGCTCAAGCATGCTGCTCGGCGTGCTTGCCTTCACCGATCTCCTCGACCATCTTCGAGCAGAAGGCATCGAGGTCGTCCGGATTCCGGCTGGTCACGAAGCCCTCGTCGACCACCACTTCCTCGTCGACCCAGTTGCCACCGGCATTCTCGATGTCGGTCCGCAGGCTGGGCCATGAAGTCAGCGTCCGGCCGTTCACCACGTCGGCCTCGACGAGCGTCCACGGCGCGTGGCAGATCGCGGCGACCGGCTTGCTCTCCTCGAAGAAGGACTTGGCGAACGCCACTGCCTTTTCGTTGGTCCGGAGGTTGTCCGGGTTGGCGACTCCACCCGGCAGGACCAGCCCGGCGTAGTCGCCGGCGCTGACCTCGGCCACGGTGTGGTCGACCGTGAACGTGTCGGCCTTGTCGAGGTGGTTGAACGCCTGGATTTCGCCGGCCTCTGGAGCGATCAGGTCCACTTCAGCCCCGGCCTCTTTCAGCGCCGCGACGGGCCTTTCGAGTTCGACCTGTTCGACGCCCTCGTTGTCAACGAGTACGGCGACTCGTTTGCCATTCAGTTCTTCACTCATGCTCTGCCTCGCTTTCCTGTTGAGTTCGGCACGGATTTACCCCGCGTCCCCCGCCTGAAACCGCTGCGGGCCCGGTACTCAGACGACGAGCAACCAGAGCACGAGAGCTATGACGAGCGCGCTCAGGGTATAGACCATCGACAACCGCGCGAAGAACTTCTCCCAGATCCCGGTGTACCGGACGCTCTGGAAGAAGACCAGCCCAATGATGTGGGCGGCGTTCAGGAGGAAGGCGCCGATTGCGAGCAACATGACGGCCGCGGCGGCCCCGTCGATGCTGTCGTCGTCTTTCATGCCTGCACCAACCGCGATCAGGCCGAGCCCGATGGTTCCGAACAGCCCTACGAGGATGCCGAACACGTCACGCCGGGTCATCGGTGGGAGGTTCCGGGTGCGTTCGAACTTTTCTTCTTCGGTTTCTTCCCGGCCGGCGTCGCGCTGCACGTCGACCACGGCCGGAGCCGTGCCATCCTCACCGGGGGTGCCGACGACCAGTTCGACCACGGGCTGGTGGAACTCGCCCCGGATGCGCTTCCAAAGGTCCTTCTCGCCATAGGTCTGGTCTTCGGAACGATGGCCAACGACGATGATCTCGTCAGCCCCGAACTCGCGGAGCCCGTCACCGATAGCGAGAACGGGATCGCCGTCCCCAACTTCGCCGACGGCTTCGATGCCGAACCCCTTCAGCTCTTCCAATACCGTTTCCAGCCGCTCGTTTGCGACTTTGATCGGCTCGTCGAAAGCGGCCATTTCATGCTCCAGGCCAGACTCAGCGAGAGCCGGTGCGATCACGAATACCGAGACCTCGGCGGATTTGCCGTCGATGTGCCGACGGAGCTCGTCCATGAACTCGGAACCCCGGAACGCCTCGTCGGCGACGAGCAAGACCTTCAGGGAGTCCGAACCGGCCTTGGACTCTGTTGGGGGAGGCGATTGTTCTGACATGTCGAGTGGGTACCCTCACCCGGCGGAAAGAAACCGTCCTGGAGCAATGGAGACGGCGGTATCTTCGTCTCCCCCTTGACCTCGGGGTCGCAGCAGCCGACGTGCCTGCGGATCCGCAGGTGCATGCTGCGTCCTGGCACCTCAGGGTTCGATCACCGGGAACCACATGCTGAACGTGTCCATGAGTGAGAAGACCTCGATCAGCGGTGCCGGATCGGGAGCGACCTCGATCTCGCCGGATTCCAGTGCCTCTTCGAGGGTCAGTTCGGCGGCGACGAGCCTGTTCAGGGTCTCCCGCGTTGTGATGACCTCGCCGTCGGCATCGGTCACGCGGCGCTCGTACGAATGGCTGAGGGTGCCGTTGGCCAGGCGCAGCACCGCTTCCTCGCTGGTGTCGGTGACCACGAGGTTGAGTGTGATCTCGCGGCCGGCCGCTTCCGGGCCGTTCAGGCGGATGCCGAGGTAGTTGACGATCATCGGGAGTGTCAGGGCCCGGATCGTGTCAGGGCTGCCCGTCCCCACCTCGAACGGGAGCGTCATGGTGCCGAGGCGAAGCTCCTGCGCGCCGTTCAGGAAAGCGTTCCGCCAGGTCGAGGATTCCGTCTGGTACCCCATCTGCTCGAGCGCGTCGGCGGTGAGCTCACGCGCCTCCTGGTTTTCCGGGTCGGCGAAGACGACGTGGTTCATCACTTCGGCGACCCAGCGGTACTCACCGGCATCGAATGACTCACGAGCCTTGCGGGTAACTTCCTCCGCGCCTCCCATGAACTCGACGTACTTCTCCGCAACTTCGACCGGGGGCAGCCCGTGGAGGTGTGACGGGTTACCGTCGTAGGCGCCCAGGTACTTCGCGTAGGTCGCCTTGACGTTGTGGTTGATCGTGCCGTAGTACTCGCGGAGCGCCCAGTGGGTGGCCAGCGATTCGGGCAGCTTGACCATCTCGCCGATCTCGTCGGGCACGTGGCCGTGGTTGGCCAGGCGGAGTGTTTCGTCGTTGATGTAGCGGTACGCGTCGCGGCCCTTGCTCAGCATCTCGACGACTCGCGCCCGGCCCCAGACCGGCCAGTGGTGCATGCCGTACATGACTTCGGCGTCGTCGCACCAGCGGTCGATCGTCTCGTTCAGATAGTGCGACCAGGCCTGCGGATCCCGGATCTGGGCACCGCGGATCGCGTAGGTGTTGTGGAGGGTGTGGGTGCAGTTCTCGGCCGCGGTGACCGCCTTCAGCTCCTCGATGTACCAATGCATCTCGGCCGGGGCCTCGGTGTCTGGCGTCGGCAAAAACTCGAAGGTGAGTCCGTCGATGACCATGCGCTGGCCCGCTTCGGTGATGTGGTCGGTCGGCGCGAGCAGGGTCACGGTGCCGAGCGAGACGCCGGTGCCCAGCCCCACCCCGACGGTGCCTTTCGGGTCGGCGGCGAGGAGCCCCCCGAACTGGAACATGGCCCGGCGGGTCATCACGTTTCCGGCCATCACGTTCTCGGCGACGGCGGCCTCGAGGAAGCCCTCGGGCGCGATGATCTTCGTCCGACCGGCGAGCACGTCCTCCTCGTCGACGACGCCGCGCACACCGCCGTAGTGGTCCACGTGACTGTGCGAATGGATGACCGCGACCACCGGCTTCGTCGGCCGGTGCTCGAAGTAGAGGTCCATCGCCGCTTTCGCTGTTTCGGCCGAGATCAGCGGATCGACCACGATCAGGCCGGTGTCACCTTCGATGATCGTGAGGTTCGAGACATCGAGGTTCCGCACCTGGTAGAGCCGGTCGACGACCTTGAACAGCCCGCCCTTGGCGACGAGCGAGCCCTGGCGCCAGAGACTCGGGTTGACCGTGTCGGGTGCCGTGGAGTCCTCGCCGATGAAGTTCAGCTTGTGGGGGTCGAAGACCCACATGCCGTCCTCCCCCACGATCGGTCCGTCCTCGAGCGGGGCGACGAAGCCGCGCGTGGCCTCCTCGAAGTCGCGTTTGTCCTCGAACGGCAGGCGGTCGAAGACTGCCGCGTTGGCTTCCCGGGTGATTGCCGTTGCGTCTTTTCTCGGGTCGTCCATGCTCTCCTCGCCTACGATTACGCGGCACGACGCCACGGTTCTATTGCCATCGGCACAATAACGCCCATCGGAGTGCCGGGCCGGAATTGCTCCACCCGGCTAGGGTTGCGGAATGGCCGATGACGAACCGCAGAAGAAACGTGATGGAACGACAATCGACTCCAACCAGTACGTTGCCCTGATCCTGGCCGTGCTCGTCCCAGTCATCGGACTGCTCTTCGGGATCTACCTGCGCAGCCTGAACAACACGTATGCCGACCGCATCATCATCGTCTCGCTGGTGTCGCTCGTCGTCTGGACGACCCTGATCTTCGTCATCTAGTCCAGACCTGGACCGAGCCGGACACTTCCGAGTGGTCCGGCAGACCTTCGATCAGCGTTTCCAGCCTTTCCGGGTCGATCCGCCCAGCGCTGGGACCCATGCCGATCAGGTCACGGACCTCGCCGGGGGAAAGGTTCATCTTCCATTCGACGAGGCGGGCCTCGCCGGAATTGCCGGTGTCGCCGAAGGTCTTCTCCAGGCGCTCGTCCTTGTCGGGATCGACCGAGATCATCTCGAAAGGTTCGATCAGCTCCTTCAGGTGATCGCTGGTCGGCGTGACCACGATCAGACGTCCGCCCTCGGCCCGGATCCTGTCGATTTCCTCACCGTTCCGCGGCGAGAAGACGTCGAGGACCAGTGCGGCGGCGCCAGATCTGACCGGGATCTCGTCCCAGATGTCGGCGACGACCGCGCCAGCACGCGGATGGACCTTCGCGGCTCTGCGCGCAGCGAACTTGGAGTTGTCGACGCCCAGGCCGACTCGCTCCGGGAGTGCTTCGAGTATCTGGGCCAGATACCAGCCGGTGCCGGTTCCGAGGTCGACGACAGCCCCCTCCACGTCGTCAAGGCCGGCCTTGCCGATCACTTCGAGAATGGCGTCCGCCACGGGCTGGAACAGCCCCCCGGTGAGGACCCGGTCCCGCGCCTCCAGCATCGCCGCCGAATCCGCGGTGTGAGTGCCGGAATGGCCGCCGAGCAGGCTGACGTATCCCTGCCGGGCGACGTTGGCCGTGTGACCGTTGCTGCAGATGAGCGACGCGCCGTTCTGGCGCAGGTCCCCACCGCAATGGGGGCAGATCAGGATGTCAATGACGTCGGCTAGCACACGCGCACAGTAGTTGGTGGCGGTCCAGTCCCAATACTTCACTTTGTATAGTTAGTCTGATGCCCACGTTCCGCCGACTGCTCGGATTCCTGCGCCCGCACCGGCGAGCACTGTGGGGATCCCTGATCTTCGCGTGGGCGGCGATGGGCATGACCGTGGCCATCCCCTGGCTGATCGGCGAGACGGTCAACGCCATCGAAAGCGGCAACAAGCCGGACATCCTCCCTCTCGTCGGCGTGATCCTCGCAGCGGCCGTCCTCCGGCTGGGGCTGACCCTGGTGCGGCGCATAATCGCCGGCCAGGTGTCCCTCGCGGTCGAGTACGACCTCCGTCAGAAGATCTACGGCCATCTGATGGCTCTCGAACTCGGATTCTTCGACACCCAGCAGACCGGCCAGCTGATGTCCCGGGCGACCGTCGACCTCGGCGCGATCCGGTTCTTCCTCGGTTACGGCCTGATTTTCTTCTCGCAGAGTCTCCTGACGGTGGTTCTGGCCGGCGCGGTGATGTTCTACATCAATCCCTGGCTCGCCCTGATCGCGCTGCTCCCGGCACCGCTCGTCGTGCTCACCGCGGTCCGGTACTCGCGGCAGTCACGCCCGGCGATGCAGGAGGTCCAGCAGCGGATCGCCGAACTCACCGCCGAAGCGGAAGAGAACGTCACCGGCATCCGGGTGGTGAAGGCCTTCGGGCAGGAGGACTACCAGCTGCTGCGCTTCCAGGGCGCGGTCTCCCGGCTGTTCGACCAGAGCATCAAGTCGACCCGGATCCAGGCCTTCTTCTCCCCCCTGATCGGCGCCCTGCCCCAGATCGGCACCGCTCTGGTTCTCCTGATCGGCGGGCACGCGGTCCTGAACGGCACTATGAACATCGGCGAGTTCACGGCCTTCGACACCTCCATGATCCTTCTGGCTTCGCCGCTCCGGA